>CAJZGD010000138.1 GCA_915275065.1 uncultured Corynebacterium sp.
GGCGGGGGGGTGGGGGACTGGCGGGTCCAGCGGCGCGTTCGGCGAGTGGCGGGGCGGGTTTGGTCAAGCATCGAAAAACAGTTCGTTTCTGCGGGCATCGGAACCACCAAAACCGTCACGAACAAAAATTCGAATTCCTGCGAATTTGTCGCCTGCATAACACCCACGATGTCTCACACACGTAAAACCCCACCGACTTGGCAAAATGCCTGGCAGTGGGGTTTCAAACGTGCCCCCAGCAGGATTCGAACCCGCGACCAACCGGGTAGAAACCGGTAGCTCTATCCACTGAGCTATGGAGGCGTAACGAGAAACAGATTAGCGCAATTTTGACCCGCCGTTGAAATTTTGTTGACGGGGCAATGACCGGATTTACCCCACCGGGGGTTAGGCTTAAACGCATGGTCGAAACGAAGAGCAGTCGGGGAGCGCGGATAACCTGGCCGTTATACCTCCTCTTTTTTCTCGTCGCCGGTGTTGCGGGGGCGATAATTTCCTGGGGTTTCTTGACGGAATCGCTCGCTGTCCTGGGCATTCCCGACCCCGGCCCCATAACCACAGCAGGTTTGCCACTTCTGCGGGCGGGGGCGTGGTTGCTTGCCGCGTTATCGGTCGGATCCTTCCTATTCGCAAGTTTTCTACTCTCCCCCCGTCAAGGGGACATCCGGCGGGTGTACCTGACCGTCGACGGTCTCATCGCGTCGCGTACGGGCGCGGTGGCGGCGCTCGTCTTTGCGCTCATCGGGATCATCATGGTGCCGCTCGTGCTTTCCGACGTGTCGGGTCAGCCGATTACCGAGGCCATCCAGCCGGCGAACTGGCTTGTGGCGCTCAACCAGGTGGCGGATGCCCAAGCGTGGCTCATTTCGGCCATTATCGCCCTCGTGGTGGGCGGGGCCGCACTCATCGCGCCGCGCACTTGGATGTGGCAGCCCGTGTGGCTGGTGGGCGCCATCCTGATTGTCGCCCCTCAAGGCTTATCCGGGCACTCGGCGGCCGGCGGCGACCACGACTATGGGACGAACTCGCTGCTGTGGCACGTGCTGTTCATGATGCTGTGGGTGGGCGGCCTCATGGCGCTCATCGCCCACGGCCGGCGGTTGGGCCCGAGCCTGCAAGTGGCGGTGCGCCGCTACTCCACGATCGCCGCGGTTGCCATGGTCGCCATGGCCATCTCCGGGGTCATCAACGCCGCCATCCGGGTGCGATTCGAAGACTTGTTCACTTCCGATTACGGTCGGGTGATTGTGGCCAAGACGGTACTCACGTTCGCATTGGCGATTTTCGGGTGGTGGCACCGCACCGCTACCATTCCGCGCCTGACGTCGGGAAACAGCAGCCCCTTTATCCGCATTGCCGTCGTGGAGGTGCTCGTCATGGCGGCCACCATTGGTGTTGCGGTCTCCCTGGGCCGCACCCCGCCACCGCCACCGCGGGTGGTGGATCTGTCGCCCATGGCCCTCACCATGGGGTACGACCTCACGTTTGAACCGACCGTGTGGTCCGTGTGGACCATTTGGCGGTTCGATATCATGTTCACCACCCTGGGAGTCTTCCTCACCATTGGCTACCTGTATGGGCTGCACCGACTGAAACAGTTGGGGGAGGCTTGGCCGTGGCAGCGCACCTTTTGGTGGCTGCTCGGCAGCGTCACCCTGGCGCTGGCCATGAGCTCCGGGATTGGCCTGTACATGCCGGCCATGTTCTCCATGCACATGGTGGCCCACATGATGCTGTCCATGGTGATCCCCGTGTTCCTGGTGTTGGGCGCCCCCCTGCAAATGATCCTCACCATCACCACCCCCAACCCGGAGGAGCCCGGTTTGCATGAATGGGTGCAGGCCTTCATCCAATCCACCACGCTCAAATTCCTGTTCCACCCAGCAGTGAATACCATCCAATTTCTTACCTTCTTCTACCTGCTCTATATCACTCCCTGGTACGACCTCATGGTGAAAGAGCACGCCGGCCACCTCATTATGAACTGGGTGTTCCTGCTGTCGGGATACATTTACTACTGGGATATGATCGGCTCCGACCCGAAGCCGCGGGAAAACACGGTGCTGCGTCGTCTCGCCTGGCTGGTGTTCTCCATGCCGGTGCACCTGTATTTCGGCGTGTATCTCATGCAACTGTCGCAGATTCTGGCGGAAGACTTCTACCGCACCCTAGGGTTGCCGTGGGACATCGACCTGCTGCACGACCAGGATGTGGGTGGCGGCATCGCCTGGGCTTCCGGCTCGTTCCCGCTGGTGGTGGTGTTCGGTGCCCTGTTCCTGCAATGGTTGAAGGAGGACCGGAACGAGGCCAAGGCCTACGACCAGCGCGCCGACGACACCGAAGACGAGGATTTGGAAGCGTACAACCAAATGCTGGCGCGGATGAATAAGAACGGGTCCTGATTGTGGGTTTCGGCCCGAATGGGGTGGGCAGGGCGTCGAAAAGCCCACAGTAGGCTGAGAAGTTGCAGTCGACTGCACAATAATAATGTGGATAACTCGGCAGCCGCAGGACAGTTATCCACAGGCCGGACGAGTTACGGAAAACCCTCGACAACCGGGCAGCCGGCGGGCACAGTGGGAGGTAACAGCAGCAAAACCCCACGTGATGACCCGGTTCAAGGAGCCCGCCCATGCAACAACAAACCGTCACCCTCATCGGCCACCTCACCGCCGAACCGTTCTACCGCGAGTTCGACACCGGCCGGAAATTCGCCAGGTTTCGGCTGGGCACCTCCCGGCGGGTGCGCCGGTTCGCCGACAACAGCGCGCACTACGAGGAACGCGACCAGCTCTATATTGACGTGGAAACCTGGGGCGACCTCGCAGTCAATGTGCACGAGTCACTGTCGAAAGGAAACCCGGTGATTTGCGTGGGGTATTTGACCACGCAAGAATGGCGCGACCAGGAAGGCAAGCTGCGCACCAAGGTGGTGTTGCGGGCGCTCTACGTGGGTTTTGAGTTATGCGCCTATGTGGTGCGGTATTGCCGCAACCCACTGCCCGTCGCAAAGCATACCGGGGGCGCGGACCTGAGCAGGTTCAATTGCGAGCCGAAAAACATTACCCACTACGCCGTTGAGGTTTCCGCCATGTCGCTTCACGACGGCAAACCTCCGGCACTGGAGGCCGCGTCGCCGACGCCGCCCGCCCCGGAAGCACCCTATTCGGAACCAATGCCGGACGACCCACCCGCGGAACCCGCGTCGGAAGCACTGGTGGCTAGCGGCGTCTCGCACCCAAGCAGCACGGTCATGTACCCTTAGAAGCCAACTATTAACTTACTCACTTTAAGGGGAAACCAAACGTGGGCGAATTCATCTACACGATGAAAAATGTGCGCAAAGCCATCGGCGACAAAGTCATCCTCGATAACGTCACCATGGCGTTTTACCCAGGGGCCAAGATCGGCGTGGTCGGCCCCAACGGCGCGGGCAAATCATCCATCCTCAAAATCATGGCCGGCCTGGACCAACCCTCCAACGGCGAAGCCTTCCTCGACCCCGGCGCAACCGTCGGCATCCTGCTTCAGGAACCCCCGCTAAACGAGGAAAAAACCGTGCGGGAAAACGTAGAAGAGGGCCTGGGCGACATTTTTGAAACCCTCAAACGCTACAACGCGATTGCCGAGGAAATGGCCACCAACTACACCGACGAGCTCATGGAGGAAATGGGCAAGCTGCAAGAAAAACTCGACGCGGCCGACGCCTGGGAAATCGACTCCAAAATCGAGCAGGCCATGGAGGCCCTGCGATGCCCGCCGTCGGACGAGCCCGTCACCCACCTGTCCGGCGGGGAGCGCCGCCGCGTGGCCCTGGCGAAACTCCTCCTGGCCGAACCGGATCTACTGTTGCTCGACGAGCCCACCAACCACCTGGATGCCGAATCCGTCCAATGGTTGGAGCAACACCTGGCTAAATACCCGGGTGCCGTCCTGGCCGTCACCCACGACCGGTACTTCCTCGACCACGTGGCCGGCTGGATTTGCGAAGTCGACCGCGGCAAACTGTACCCCTACGAGGGCAACTACTCCACCTACCTGGAGAAGAAAGCCGAACGTCTGGAGGTTGCCGGCCAGAAAGACCGCAAGCTGCAAAAACGCCTGAAGCAGGAGCTGGAGTGGGTGCGGTCCGGGGCGAAGGCCCGCCAGGCCAAGTCCAAGGCCCGCCTGGCCCGCTACGAGGAAATGGCCGCCGAGGCCGAGAAATACCGCAAGCTGGATTTCGAAGAAATCCAAATCCCCACCCCGCCGCGCCTGGGCGCCCAGGTGGTGGAAGTCCACGACCTCAACAAGGGGTTCGATGGCCGCATCCTGATTAAGGACCTGTCGTTCACCCTGCCCCGCAACGGCATTGTCGGGGTGATCGGCCCCAACGGTGTGGGTAAAACCACCCTGTTCAAGACCATTGTCGGCCTGGAAGAACCCGACACCGGCGAAGTGAATGTGGGCCAAACCGTGCGACTGTCCTATGTGGATCAGGGCCGGGCAAACATCGACCCGGAAAAAACCGTGTGGGAAGTCGTGTCCGACGGCCTGGACCACATTGTGGTGGGTCAAAACGAAATGCCGTCCCGCGCCTACCTGTCCGCCTTCGGCTTCAAGGGCGCCGACCAACAAAAACCCTCGAAAGTTCTTTCGGGTGGTGAGCGGAACCGCCTGAACCTGGCGCTCACCCTCAAACAGGGCGGCAACCTGATCCTGCTGGACGAGCCCACCAACGACCTGGACGTGGAAACCCTGTCCTCCCTGGAAAACGCGCTGCAGAACTTCCCGGGCTGCGCCGTGGTGATCTCCCACGACCGGTGGTTCCTCGACCGCACTTGTACCCACATTCTGGCGTGGGAGGGGAACGTGGCCGAAGGCCAATGGTTCTGGTTCGAAGGCAATTTCGGCGACTACGAGAAGAATAAGGTCGAGCGGTTGGGCGCCGAGGCGGCCCGACCCTCCCGGGTAACGCACCGGAAACTCACTCGATAGTGCGTCGATAAGCGCAGGCAAAAACCGACATAATGCATGCGTGACAAATAGCATTGCCCCCGGATGCACCCGGGGGTTTTGTTTTGCCGTAACAAGAACTCAGCTAGACTCGTTATGTTGATTGAAGCGTACACTTGATTACTTAACGATGAAGAAAGCATGTAACACCCATGGCAGAAACCCAGTCAAACAGTAGTATCCACATCGCTCAAGTACCAGTTCGGTGGGGGGATTTCGACAGGTTCGGGCACATCACCAATGCCGCCTATGTGGAACTGGCGCAGGAAGCCCGCATGGCATTCGCGCTGGAAGAGTTCGTGGGCCGGGGCATGGACATGCCCAGTGTGTTTGTCCGCAAAATCGAGGCCGATTATTTGCGGCCGGTGTTGCCGCACAACCCCTATGTCACGGTGGAAACCCAGGTTGTTGAGATCGGCAACACGTCATTTACCACCCGGCAGGAAATCAAGGACGGCGAGGGGCAGATTTGTTGCGTGGTTGAGGTGGTGCAGGTCGCCATCGATATCATGACCGCCCGCCCCCGCGCGATCACCGCGAAGGAGATCAAGGTGCTCACCCGCGCCGAGGACGAATAATGGCTACCGAAACCCTCACCATAGAACGCGGCGGCCGCGGACTCATATCATTGTTACAGCGCGCGGTTGCGTTGCAGGATCGGGCCATGGCCCGCTTTTCGACGGTCTCCGACGCGGCGGTCGACGTGTTCGTCACCACCCCCTTCGCCGTCATCGCGTCCCGGCGCGTCGCCGGCTCCTGCTCCAGGGATGGGGCGGCGGTGCTGGTCAGCGACCTTTTGGCCGACGCCACCGACACCGCCATGACGGCCGCGGCCCTGGATGCGGGGTGGGGGATGGGCGCGCTGCCGCCAGTGGCCGGGTTTGAGCTTCTCGATGAAATCCCCGCCGATGTGGTGCAGCGGCTGAGCGACCAGGGGCGTGCCCTGGCCCGGCAGTTTTCTGGCCCATTGGGTCCGCCGCAGTCGCTCATGGATCAGGCGGTGATTACCGTCAACAATGACACCGAAATCCCCATGCGGCTGGTGTTTACGCTCACCGCCTTGGGGCTGATTCCCGGCATGGATGCCCCGGCCGCGATTCCGCGGCATTTGCGGGTGTCGCGGAATAGTCGGTGGGTGCGGGTCGACGCCCCCTTCGGGTCCGCCTATCACAGTACCGGGATTAATCTTCTGGCCCTATAGGGTGGGTTGGGGGTGGTTTTATTCACCCGGTTCTGTCGGGAATCGACGCGAGTGGACCGCTTAGTCTAGTATCTCGGAAAGGATTGTCTACCAATCGTGAACTTTTCCGTAAACTACATTGTGCAAGGAGCGTCGCCGATGAGTGCACCGAAGCCCCAGGGGTTTGCCACCGCCAGCATCCACGCGGGTTACGACCCGGATTCCCTCTATGGGGCCATTAATACCCCCATCTACGCCTCCACCACGTTTGCCCAAAACGGTTTGAACGAGCTTCGGGGCGGCTACGAATACACCCGCTGCGGCAACCCCACCATTGCGGCCCTGGAGAAAACCGTTGCCGCGTTGGAGGGTGCCGCTTATGGTCGGGCGTTTTCCTCCGGCATGGCCGCCACCGACGTGCTGCTGCGCGCGTTGTTGCGTCCGGGTGACCATTTGATTTTCGGCCACGATGCTTACGGTGGCACCTTTCGGCTCATTGATTCGGTGTTTGCGGAGTGGGGCATTACCTACACCGTTGTCGACACTACTTCGACCGACGCCATTGCCGCCGCTGTCACGCCCGACACGAAACTCGTGTGGTTGGAGACCCCCTCCAATCCGGCGTTGGCGATCACCGACATTGCGGCGGTCG
>CAJZGD010000139.1 GCA_915275065.1 uncultured Corynebacterium sp.
GGTGCGGCAGGTCACGGGGTTTGTGGCCAGCCACGGCCCGGAGCTCACCTTGGATTGCACCATTGAGCAAACCACCTGGCATAAGCCGGGCCGGAAACCCACCATTATGCGTAGGTTGTGTGCCGTGTCCCGGCGGGATCGCCCCAGGGTAGGCGAACAATTTACCCTGTTATGACAGGACTTTGCCCAGGCCTTCCAATATGATTTGGGCGGACAGCAGGGAGGCATTCAAATACCAGGATTCGTAGTCAACCTCGACCGCATGGTTGTCGGTGACCGCTTTGAGGCTGGGCCAGAGCGGCGTGTCCGCCGGTGAGGGCGCCCCGGATTGGACCCCGTAGAAAATCCAGTCGGCGTCGGCCTGGTCCAGGACTTCGGCGGAGAGATCCTTGCCGGCTTTGTCGGTGAATTGTTGCGATTCCGGCCGGGCGAGTCCGCAGTCGGCGGCCACGGTGCCGGCCATGGAATTTGTGCCATACACCTGAAATGCGTCGTCTTTGGTACGTAGGAACGACACTGTTGGTACTTCGGCTGGGAGTTTTCCTTTGAAGTCGGCGGCGTCCGCAAGGTAGGCGTCGAGAAGCTTCTTCGCCTCGTCTTTCTTGCCCACCGCCTCGGCGATGGTGGCCAGGTCGTCTTTCCAGTTTTCGCCGCCGCCTTTGCCGGTCACCACGGGCGCGATATCGCGGAGTTTGGTGAGGATTTCTTCGTCGGTGCGTTCGTTGGCGCAGATCAGGGTTGGTTCCAGCTTGCTGATCGCCTCAACGTTGGGGGTTTGGCGGAGCCCACAGTTAGCGATGCTGTCTAGATCGTATTGAGAACCGAATTTGTCCTTGATGAACTGGGGTATGAGTTCGGCCCCTTTCGCGGCCGCGACGCCCACGGGGACAATGCCCAGCATGAGGAGGTTATCGAGCTGGCCGGTGTTGAGCGCCACCACCCGTTGGGTGTCGCCGGCGGCCTCGGAAGTATTAGCTGCTTCGTTGGTGCTATTGGTTTTGCCACATGCTGCAAGCACGCCGACAGAGGCGACCGCACCTGCTGCAACCAGGCCCAGGAAGCCCCGGCGCGAAATTTTATTACTCATTCTTTTGAATGTAGCCTAGGGTTAACTAAAGTTGCAATAGTGCTTAATAGACGTCTTAGTGGACTCTTTCTCCTTCTAGGGGTGCTTGTGCTGCTGGTGGTGGCGAGTATCGTCATTGGTACCCGCACCATTGCCTTCAGCGCCCTGGTAGATATGGTGAATGGTATCGATATTGATGCCGCCGATGCTGCGGTTATTCAGGATCTTCGGATTCCCCGCACTATTCTCGGCATTGTTGTTGGTGCGGCCTTGGGTACCGCCGGCACGTTGATTCAGGGCCATACTCGAAACCCGCTGGCCGACCCCGGTATTTTCGGCATTAATGCCGGTGCCGCGTTCGCCGTGGTGGTGTCGTTTACCTTTTTGCAGGTCACCAGTGTTGCCGGTACCGTTATTGCGGCGTTCGTTGGTGCCATTGTCGCTACCATCATGGTGTTTTCGTTCAGTGGCATTAACCCGGTGAGTATTTTGCTGGGTGGCACGGCCTTGTCGGCGGTGTTGAGCGCCATGACGAGCGCCATTGTGTTGACGAACGATGACAGCCTCGACCGCATGCGGTTTTGGAACGCGGGTTCGATTGCCGGCCGGGATGTGACGGTTTTTACGGGGGTTGCCCCGTTCATTGTCGTGGGTGTGGTGGCAGCGCTGGTGACGGCCCGGCAGTTGAATATGTTGAATCTGGGTGATGATATTGCCGCCTCCATGGGTGTGGATACCCGGCGCGCCCGGCTGGTGGGCATGATTATTATTGCGCTCCTGGCGGGTGCCGCGACGGCGGGTGCGGGCCCGATCGGGTTTGTGGGGCTCATTATCCCCCATGTGATTCGGGTGGTGACCGGACCTGATTACCGCTGGTTATTGCCGTATTCTGCGTTGGGCGGCGCGATTTTGGTGCTGTTGGCGGATATATTGGGTCGGGTGATTGCGCGGCCCGGCGAGTTGCAGGTGGGTATTGTTTTGGCCGGTGTGGGCGCCCCGTTTGTGTTGTATTTGTTGGCGCAGCGGAAGTTGGTGGCCCTGTGAGGGTGATACATTCCCGAATTATTGTGGTCAATGTGGTGTTGGTGCTCGCCGCGGTGTTGGCGTTTGCGGCGAGCATTACGATTGGCGACCACCCCATTACGCTCGAAAAGGTATTCGAGGTGTTTATGGGTGGTGGTACGCGGCTACAACGCACGGTGGTGCTCAAGTGGCGGCTGCATCGTGCCGTGGCGGCGGTGGCGGTCGGGTTGGCGTTGGGGTTGGCGGGTGCGCTCACCCAGTCGGTGACCCGGAACCCGCTGGCCAGCCCGGACGTGTTGGGGATTTCCCAGGGCGCGTCGGCCTGCGCGGTGACGATCATCGTGTTGGGCAGCGGCACCATGGGGGCGGTGAGCCTGCCGGTGGCGGCGCTGATAGGATCCACCCTGGCTGCGGTGGTGATTTGGTTGTTGGGGAGCAGGCGGGGCATGGACACGTTCCGGCTGGTGCTATCGGGCATTATGATTACGGCCCTGTTGCAGTCCTATATCACCTGGTTGTTGTTGCGCGCCGATATTTCGGATGTGGCAATAGCGAAAACCTGGCTGACGGGTTCCCTGGTGGCGTCGAGCGCGAACCGGAACCTGCCGGTGCTGTTGGTGTTGGCGCTGATCATGCCGACCATTGGGTATATGGCGTTTCAATTGCGGGCGATGACGCTCGGTGATGACATGGCCGCCGGCCTGGGGGTGAGTGTCGATAAGCATAAAGCACTGTTCCTGCTGGTGTCGGTGGTGCTCACTGCGGTGGCGGTGTCGGCGGCGGGCCCGATTGGGTTTGTGGCGTTTGTGGCACCCCAGCTGGCGATGCGCCTTACGGGAACCCCCACGCCGCCGCTGGTTGGTTCGGCACTCTGCGGCGCGGCATTATTGGCCGTGGCGGACCTGGTGGCCAGGGCGGGGCTGCCGGTGGAATTGCCGGTGGGCCTGGTCACGTCGGCGATCGGCGGGGCATTCCTGGTGTACCTTCTCATCCAAACAAACCGAAAGAGCACAGTATGAGTCGTTTAGCCGCAACAGGACTACGGGTTGGTTACGGCCCAAAAACTATTATTGATTCCCTCGATGTTGCGATCCCAGACACGCAGGTCACCACGATTATCGGCCCGAACGGTTGCGGCAAATCAACACTGCTGCGGGCTATGGCTAATTTGCTGCCGACGCAGGCGGGTGAGGTGACGCTGGATGGCACCCCCATTCGCGCTTTACGACGCCGGGATCTGGCCCGTAGCCTGGGGGTTTTACCGCAAACCCCGGTTGCCCCGGATGGGCTGATAGTGTCCGACCTGGTGGCCCGGGGCCGGCACCCCCACCAGGCCTGGTACCGGCAGTGGTCGTCGGACGACAAGGACGAGGTCATGACCGCCCTGCGCATGACCAAGGTGGATGACCTTGCGGACCGCACGGTGGATTCGCTTTCCGGCGGGCAGCGCCAACGGGTGTGGATTTCCCTGGTCCTGGCCCAGCAAACCGACATCCTGTTTTTGGATGAGCCCACCACCTACCTGGATTTATCGCATTCCATTGAGGTGCTGGAGTTGGTACACCGACTGAGTCGGGAGCATGGCCGCACCATTGTGATGGTGTTGCACGACCTGAACCTGGCGTTGCGCTATTCGGATAACCTGGTGGTCATGCGGGACGGGAGCCTCAAGGCGGTGGGGAAACCTCAAGATGTCATCTCCCCCGAGTTGCTCAAACAGGTATTCGACCTGGATGCGGTGGTGGTGGAATGCCCGGTGACCGGCGGACCCCTGATTGTGCCCGCCTAGCTGGTGCAGTTAGGTTCCTAGTTCGTTCGCGTTGTAGGCGCCCATGGCAATGTACTGCTTCTGCGGTGTGCATTCTTGCTTCACGGCGGTTTCTTGCTGATTGGTCACAACCAGGGATGCGAACATGTCAGCCGTGGTTTCCGCATCTTTCACGCTCTTGTCGCTCGTGCCCACAATGTAGCCCACAACCTCGTTGCGCTTGCCCGGTGAGGGATTCACCATCGGGCATTTCACCGTAAACATTCCCAAACTATCACGGTTGCTGTCTTCCGGTTCGGTGCCGTAGTCACCGGGGCACACCACTACCCCATCGAAGCGGCCCAAGGCTGGGCCAATGTTTGCCCGGGTTCCGGGTTTCACCGGCAGACATTTGGTGTCTGGGCCGAACGCCATTTTGGCCTTCAGGTTGAGGGTTTTTGTGGTGTCGCAGTTGTTGTAGGCCTGGACGAAACCCCATTCGGTTTTCATTTCAATACAGTTGGGGGCCCGGGTTTCCGCCGCCAGCGGCTGCGCCTGGGCTACGCCAGTAAGGCAGGTGAGGCAAGTGAGTGTTACAGTGCAGGATAGTAGGGCAGTACGAAAAAGTTGACCCATAAATTTTTCCTAATTTATTTGATCCACAATATTTTTTCCTCATATTATCAATCTAAAAAGGTCAAATCTATCAATGCCCCTATTTTGGGGGTTTGGTTCGTGCTGCAGGTGGATGCGGTTATCCGCTTTTGTGGCGGCGGGGGTGGGATCATGGCGCTCATATATTCGACTGATAGCGAGGTAATGGTGGCATAAAGCCCTCTGGTGGTGCCATGCGGTTTCCTGATAGGCGCGACCCACCGCGTGTCGACCACGTTTTCGATGCTAGCCCCAGGCTGCTGGCCGAATCTAGACGGCACGGTGGATATGTCGTAGGGTCGCAAGCGGTGAGGTAATGACGTGAATAATCGAGACTCATTGCGTAAGGCTTGGTGGCCCATGAAAACGAAAACCCGTCAACGGTGCATGCTTGTAGCAATAATCCTGCTGGTCGCAGCCGGGGGCTGGGCCACCATGCAATACAAGAGGATCAACGCGGTAGGCGCCGCCATCCAACAATACGAAAAACTTCTCGACGCCCAATGGATAGACAAGGACTGCGCCCTGGAGCATTGTCCAAAATCCAGCAAATCACTCCCCGGAATGCCCCCAGACCGGGCTGCATTCACCCGGTATGAACGATTCAACCTTAAATGGCGCGGTGACTATGTGACCCTGAGCGCTCCAGTAACTGACTTCCGGGTGTACCGTGTGACAAAAACCAACGATGGGACATTAGAAGCCATGGTGGGAATCGGAATCACGAGATGCGCGATAGATTCCGATGGCTATAGTTTCACAACAGATATCCGAAAAATAACCCTTACCCCAAGCACTATTGCGGGCGAATATGTGGTGGTGGAAGACGAATCATACTCGGGTAAAACACATAACCCATTCTTTCCTTTTCCTAAGACACTCTATGTCAGCAAAGATAATGGGAAACCACAATGCCCACGATGAAACCGACGCATTAGTTTGGGAAATCCTTTGATTTAGTATTGCGGTATGTGGTGGGATGGAATATCTTCAGATGAGTAGTTCCCGCAGCCGCCTCTCTTGGAAGCGTCCCGCTGTAGTGGCCCTGATAAGCCTTAGAGACCAACTGGTTTCTAGGGCTTATCCACTATTCTAGGTCGAGGAAACCCACCCCCAGCTGCGGGTTTATGCCATTGCCGGTGGGTGGGAACAGTGCTAGAGCAAACCGACTACACTATTTACCCATGAACAATCCGAGTGAGGTACCAGCACATCGCTATTCCCCGGAACTGGCGGGTGTTATCGAGAAGAAATGGCAAACACTATGGCGGGAGAACGGCACGTTCCAGGCCCCCAACCCGGTCGGCACCCTCGCCACCGGGAAAGAGCTCCCCAGCAATAAGCTGTTTGTGCAGGACATGTTCCCATTCCCTTCCGGTGCCGGCCTACACGTGGGCCACCCGCTCGGATATATTGCCACCGACACATTCGCCCGGTTCAACCGCATGCTCGGCAAGAATGTGCTGCACACCCTGGGCTATGATGCGTTCGGCCTGCCGGCGGAGCAATACGCCATCCAGACCGGCACACACCCGGCGATTAAAACGCAGGAATCTATCGAAAACATGGAGCGTCAGCTGGGTCGTTTGGGGTTGGGGCACGATAAGCGCCGCGCCATTGCTACGACCGACGAGGATTATTACCGCTGGACCCAGTGGATTTTCCTCCAGATCTTCAACGCTTGGTTCGACACCGAGTCCAATAAGGCGCGCCGCATCACCGAACTTGTCCCCCTCCTGGAGGACGGTTCCCGGCCCGTCCCGGAGAAACTCGCACAGGAGTTCGGTACCTCGGACTTTACAAAGTTGGATAAGGTGCAGCAGGCCAAGGTGATTGACGAATACCGGCTGGTCTACCGGTCGTATTCCATGGTGAATTGGTGCCCTGGCCTGGGCACGGTGTTGGCGAACGAGGAAGTGACTGCCGACGGCCGTTCCGAGCGCGGTAACTTCCCGGTGTTCCGCAAAAAGTTGTCTCAGTGGATGATGCGCATTACTGCATATGCCGACCGGCTTATTGATGATCTTGAGGTTCTGGATTGGCCCGATAAGGTCAAGAACATGCAGCGGAATTGGATCGGCCGGTCCCGCGGCGCCGAGGTGGATTTCACCGCCGGCGGCCATTCGATCACGGTGTTTACCACCCGCCCCGACACCCTGTTTGGCGCAACCTACCTGGTGTTGGCCCCCGAGCATGAGCTTGTCGACGCCCTCACGGCCGACACCCCCTACCCGGAGGGTACCGATTCCCGTTGGACCGGTGGTCAGGCGACTCCCGCGGCGG
>CAJZGD010000140.1 GCA_915275065.1 uncultured Corynebacterium sp.
CCAGGCAACGTTACCCCGCAGGTGCGCCGCTAGGCCGCTGGCCACACCGGCAACCACCGCACTGTCGCGGCGCCGGAGATATTTGGGATATGCAGGGGCGAGTGTCATGCTTTCTATGTTTCCATGATTTTTCGCTGAGAAGCATCAGGGTAGACCCGGATTTTGGCTCTCAGGGCGGAAATCAGGGCAACCCCCGATGTTTTTTCTTATGTCCCCCAGGAAAATGAAAAGTATGAACGCCAACGGCTCCAACCCTTATTATTACGATCCCGTGACGAACTCGGATGCTAATTTTATTGCGCCCACCGGTGCCACTGCGAATACGTGGCGGCGCATGTGGGATAGCCGACCACCTCGGTTTCCGCGGCGACAAAATGGCTCAAACTGGGTTGCCGGCGTGTGCGAGGGCATTGGTGTGCGATACCGTATCGACCCCACGATAGTGCGGTTAGTCTTCGCCATGATTACCCTCATTGGTGGGGCTGGTATCACTCTTTATTTGATGTGTATGCTTATCTTCCCCCGCTACTCCGTGGATAAGGCACCTATTGAGGTGCTGTTTAGCTCCCGGGATCACCGGTATTCCCGGGATCGAAGGATTGGGTGGTTTTCCCTAATCGTCATTGCTATTATCACCGGCCCCATGGGGATTGGTAGTGGTGGCGTACTGATTGCCACATTCGGGGTGGCGGCCCTGACCTGGTGGGCATTGAACCAGCATGTTCCTAACCCGCCAGAGGGGCTCATGGCAGGTCGGGAAAATCTCCAATTTTCCGACCAAGTGGACCTGTCGGGATACCTGCCGGCACCGGGCTTCGTCGCCCCATTCGTGGCCCCCACCACAACAATGCCGCAGTGGGATCCCCTGGTGAACCCGCAATATGGCAATCCGCCGATGACTCCTGGTTTTCCGGGATCCGCCAATTATGTGGCCACCGACCCAGCGATGTGGATGGTGCCTACGCCGCCGGTGAAGAAGAAAAGCCGGTGGCCCCGAGTAGCTATTGGTTTGGCCCTTGTCTTTGGCGCCTTTGGTATGTTGGCGCGGGCCACGGACACCCAGTATGTGGAGATCACTGCTGAGGAGCAGATTGTAGGCAACTACGATCACAATCTGGGAAACGTCATTGTGAATTTCGCCGAGCTCTCCGATGTGAAGCAGGACCATGCCATGAGCATCAGTAATAATCTGAGCGACGTCCACCTGGTGCTGGGCAATAAGACTAGGTTCAAGGTGGAGTGCATCGATAATTCGAATCCTGTCGAATGCCCGAAAGACATCGTAAACCCTAAAGCCAAAGGCGGGTTAGTGACAATCACGATGACCAAAAATCTTGGCAACGTAAAGGTGGATACAAAATAACGGCTCATACCACCGATACGTTGTCTTGTAGCAGGTGCTTTACGACGACTATGCGCGTTGTAAAGCACCTGTATTTTTCACCCAGCCTCCCCCAAATGAGGTAATACGGTGGGGGTAATAATCACTTTTTATAATCATGAAGGGAAATTCATGCCGATAACCTACCCGGTCAAAAAGCTTCACTTTTTCTAACTTTTACTAGCGCATTTTCGGATTCTGTGCAAGTTCCCGAACGGGAAATCAGGAAAATAATCGTCTGTTTTCGTTGGTGTCCCGCTGTTCATTTTTCAAATATTGCTAGAATGGTAGCAAAGTTAACAAGGGCTCCAACTGTAGTTTTGTCATTTTTGAGTTTTTGCAACTCATTAATATTACTGAGGCTAAATTACATTGGAGTGATTTACACAATACCCCTATTTCGGGGGCTCATATAAGGAGTAGTAGCATCATGGGAAAAAGAAACTACACCAGCGAACAGTCATGGCCGAAGCACCCCAAGAAAACGGTCAATGAGCTTTTCGATGTGGCTAAACTTCACGGCTGGACCTTGATAGAGGAAACCAACCACAATGCCTTTAGATTAACCTGTCCGGCCGGCTGCTGCTCCTTCCGAGTTTTCTCAACCGGACGCGCTCAGGAAAATGTTCTGAAATCTAAGCGTAAAGATATAGTTCGCTGTCCGCATAGCAAATTTGCGGACTCCACGGTTAGAGAGGTCACGCAATCTCTCGATAACCTGGAACGGCTCATCAACGCCACCAATATACAAATGAAGCTAACGGAAACCGAGAAGGCTTTCGATAGCGCTCAGTTAGATACCGAACTTGATGATCTACTTGGCAAGGTAGAGGATCTGGAGGAATCTCTGACCTCTATATTAAAGAAGCTGCCCACCAACCGAGCGAGAATATGCACATCAAATATATCGGAGATGTCGCAAGCAGCAAACGATGAATCACGCAATGTCAGGTCCCTTTTGAAACCCTTAAGCCGTGATCGACAAGACGTGAAACAATGTTGGGAACGACTGCGCAAACTTAATAGCCAACTAAGATCGCTCCCCTCCTGAATTATCACCCGATAACACCCACACGCCGGTAATGGTGCTGGTCAGAGGCATGAGCCTCCCCCCGCTACCTGCCCCGGCGCTTGATGCTTGCGTTTAAACCGCATAAAATCAGTTGCCAGTTGTCAACCACACCACTGGCTAGTTATTAAAAGTAAGGCGGTTTAGACACAGCGTTATGACTACCATCATTCCTATTCGCATAACTGGACTCGATATGTCCGACGACGCTACTGCTTGTCGCCTCTACGAACAGTGGGAAGCCGAACTGGCCACAAAAAATGATGTGACCATGCTGATTCTGACCGTCGATGACACTGACGATATCATTTCAACCGTCGCCGACTCGATCTCACAAATCACCTTGGCTTTCCCCCAGGTAGTCGCCGAATCCGTTTATCGAGATTTGGTGTCCTTATCAGACATTGCAGACCGGGTAGGGGTCACCAAGGAGGCAGTCCGAAAGTGGACCATGCTCACCACCACTCCCTTCCCACACCAGTTTTCCACCATCGGTGCTGGCCAAAAGGTATGGGATTGGATCGACGTCTATAGCTGGCTGACCCAAGTGAAAAAGCTTGACATGGAAGATGAGTTTCTTCCCACCCGCAAGCAGGTCACCGCCATTGATGCCTACCTTGCGCGTATTCCCGATTGCATCGAATTAGAATGGAATCGTCTCCAACTCAAGGCCCAGGCCTAATTTTATTCCCATTCAATGGTTCCTGGTGGTTTCGACGTGCAGTCCAATACCACCCGATTCACCCCATCAACCTCATTGGTGATGCGGGTTGAAATTTTTTCCAACACGTCATAAGGCAAGCGAGTCCAATCGGCGGTCATGGCATCCTCCGAAGATACCGGCCGTAATACGATGGGATGGCCGTAGGTGCGGCCATCCCCTTGTACTCCCACGGAACGAACGTCGGCAAGCAACACAACTGGGCACTGCCAAATCTCGTTATCCAAACCCGCATTGGTCAATTCGGTGCGGGCTATGAGATCTGCGGCGCGCAAGGTTTCCAACCGGTCCTCCGTCACCTCACCAATGATACGAATCCCCAGACCGGGGCCGGGGAATGGCTGCCGATTCACGATCTCTTCAGGCAGACCCAACTCTCGGCCCACCGCACGAACCTCATCCTTAAACAGCAACCGTAAGGGTTCTACCAGCTGGAATTCCAGGTCTTCCGGCAGTCCGCCCACATTATGGTGGCTCTTAATATTCGCAGTACCGGCGCCCCCACCCGACTCCACCACATCCGGGTACAACGTGCCCTGCACTAAAAACTCCACGGCACCCACGGCATCAGCCGGCTCATCGGCCAGCACTAAACCAACTGCACGTTCGAATGAACGAATGAACTCAGTGCCAATTGCCTTCCGTTTCGCCTCTGGGTCTGTGACCCCGGCAAGCTTGGATAAAAAGGCCTCCCGCTCATCGACAGTGACTAGCTTCGCGCCGGTTGCCTTCACAAAATCGGTCTGCACCTGCTCGCGCTCTCCGGCTCGCAATAGACCATGGTCGACAAACACGCAGGTCAGCCGGTCGCCAATGGCGCGCTGCACCAAGGCCGCAGCCACAGCCGAATCCACGCCGCCGGACAACCCGCAGATAGCGCGGCCGGCATCACCCACCTGTTCGCGCACGGTTTCGATCAATTCATCGGCGATATTCGCAGGGGTCCAGTTCTGCTCTAATCCAGCAATCTCCGTGAGGAAACGCACCAGAATCTCCTGGCCATGTGGTGAATGTAGCACTTCGGGATGGTATTGCACACCGGCCATCTGCCGAGCCGCGCATTCGAATGCTGCAACGGGAGCACCGGCGGAAGAAGCAGTGACGGTGAAGCCTTCGGGGGCTGCCGACACGGCGTCCCCATGGCTCATCCACACTTTGTGAGTGGTTTCCAAACCGGCATGGAGCACCCCGGGGTCAACGACCGTGAGATCTGTGCGACCATATTCCCGGTTGCCAGTATTAGCAACCGTGCCACCTAATGCGTGAGTCATGGCCTGGAAACCATAGCAAATTCCAAAAACGGGAATTCCCAAGTCGAGCAATTCCGCTTGTAGGGCTGGAGCACCAGCTTCGTAAACGGAGCTTGGACCACCGGAAAGCACTAAAGCAGCGGGGTTTTTCGCCTTGATTTCAGCGATCGTTGCGGTGTGCGGAATAACTTCGGAATATATTTTAGCTTCACGCACTCGTCGCGCAATGAGCTGCGCGTACTGCGCCCCGAAGTCCACGACCAACACCGGATTATGTTTATGAGGGTTATGGGGGTGGGTTTGTTTCGTCACAGCTAGATAGTGTACTCATGAGATCGGTGCGGGCCCTAATGCTACGCCGCATTTCTGCCGTAAATGACCATAACCAAGAAGATTTCTGAAGATTTCGCCGGTAGTGGGTTTGCTAAGCTGGAGTTCCGAATGAGCGGATTTTCTACTTCCCAAAAACCCCTGGAGTAAAACACAGCACTTTTGTTACCCCAGCTTGGCCCAACGATCAACCACGAAACCTCCTCAACGTAGCTTTCAAAACCCACCCTAATACTCCAGCTCAGCAGGATTGCAGCATAGAATCATGGGACTATAGGGTCCCACTTCTGTTCACAAGCACTTACAAATAGCCACCCACCCCTAGGCTTCAAGAGTTCTGAGCTGGAGTTGTGTTAGTTAGAGCCCCGATAGCCCTTTCTGAATCGAGAAAGTAAAGCTCACTGACCAAACCACTCAGAACCGAATTGAAAATCTCACGTTCTTTACCGCTCCAATCACCCCAACCACCACAATAGTAAGTTTGCTGAGCTGGAGTTCCGAATGAGCGGATTTTCTACCTCTCGAAAACCCCTGGAGTAAAACACAGCACTTTTGTTACCCCAGCTTGACCCCACCATCAATCAGTCTGGTGCCAACCCAAAACCACGTTTTATTCGGGGATATACGCCCCAATCAGCCCCCAATTCCCCACTGCTCCGCCGCTAGCCAGCTGGTCTTCGCTTAGGCCACGGCAGAAAGGTAAATGTCGAGCGAATTCGGCACCTGGATGCCGCCTTTCGCCTCTTTGTAGCCATTTGGTGCAGCAAATTGCAGCAATGTGCGCCCCTGCCACGGCAATGCAAATCGCATACCGGAATCACCAACCATCCCTTGAGACGTAGCAGCGACGGCTCCATCAACCTCAACTTCCCCAGCGTTGAGAGTGAGTTCGGTGGCAAAAAATTCCTCGTCAACAATGGGAAGCGTATTGCACACAAATAATGTGACTGGATAATCATCATCCGGGTGCATCTGGCCAATCCCCACAGAAACCTGGCGAGAATCACAGGTAGTAAGCGCTGGGGTTTCACACCACATGGTGGCGGTTTCTGGCACATCTTGTGAACCCAAAATGGAAATAATAGGCATTTGGGGACGAACCTGGATGTCGATTCTTTGCATATGGCGTTTCCTTCCATGGTGTCCATGACATGAAGTGTCTTGATCGATTGTACCGATGGTTTCCCACTATAACTGGAAACAACGCCACCAATAAGGCGCTAACATTATCCCCATGCAACAGTCTCACAAGGTCACAGGCATTTTACTTGTGTTTGGCTCATGCGTGTCATTGCAGTTCGGTGCCGCACTAGCAATGTCACTTTTCCCACTCGTGGGCCCGTGGACGACCACACTGTGCCGATTGTTTATATCGGGTTTACTTTTATTCTTAGTGATGCGTCCTCAGGTACACCAGTGGTCACGATCGCAATGGGTGAGTGTGGCGTTATTTGGCTTGTCGTTGGGAACAATGAACGCGTTTTTCTATGTCGCAATCAGCTATATTCCCCTGGGCACAGCTGTGACCATTGAGTTTATTGGCCCTTTGGTGTTGTCAGCTGTGTTATCCCGCAGTATCCGGGACGCATTATGGGTGGGATTGGCCGTTGGGGGTGTTGGGCTGTTTGGGTTGGAACGACTACTCGGGTTGTCGTCACTGCGCCCGATTGGGGTGGTTTGCGCACTAGGTGCCGGGCTGTTTTGGGCACTCTATATTTTGGCGGCAGATAATTCCGGTAAAAAGGTAGCGGGCACCGGAATTATTGCTGTAGCACTTTTGATTGGTTCCCTACCTTCAGCCCCACTTGGTATGGCACATTTCTTCACAGTAGTTACTAATACGCACCTTCTACTGCTCGCAATAGGAACGGCAATATTAGCATCGCTGGTACCCTACACGCTGGAATTTCTTGCGTTACGACGCCTTCCTCCCAACACTTTTGGCATTCTTTTATCCATGGAGCCGGCGGTGGCTGCCACCGCC
>CAJZGD010000141.1 GCA_915275065.1 uncultured Corynebacterium sp.
CGGCGGGATTTCCTCCCCGCCGCCACCATCGTCCTGGATGGCACCCACTCCGGCTACGCCTCCCAATTCGGATTCGTCGAATTCCGGTGTGCCACGAACGAAGATGAACAAGCCGTCCGCCAACGGCTCGGCGAATACTGGGAAACCCTCTTCACGCCCCACATCAACCAGGCAACCTTCCAACAGTCGGACATGATTATGCCCATCATGGTTGGCGTCATCACCTCCGTGGCATTCCTCCTTGGCATGAAACTCCTCGGGCTGCTCATGGTGGTGCTGGTGGGCATCGCCGTGGCGTTTTATATCTATCGGAAGAAAACCCTGGCCGAACGCAGCATTGCCGAATTGCACGTGGCGAAAGAACAAGCCGTCCAAATATCGAACAACATTATTACGGAAGCCCGGGCGGAATTCACCGACCTCATGCTGGAATTCGAAGACCGGGATGCTGAGCAGGCGGAACTCACCCGGGTGTTCGCCACCTGGCCATCCCGCACCACCAATGCTCTGAACCCTTCCGCAACCTATAATGAGGCGCGTTAACATGACCCAACCACCAGAATCCCACCTGCCCGACCAGCCGAACCAGGTGCCGGCTGGAATTAACCCATACGCGGCCCCACCGTCGCCACCGGCACCAATGCCGCAGGCCGGCTCGCCGGCAACCCAGCAACCTGCCCAACAACCAGCCGAAACACCGGGCCAAGTCCTGCCCACAATCCACCGGGAGCGGCGCCGACCCCGCTTCACCACACCCCCGCCACCCGAGAACCAACAATCCGGCGAAACCACCATACTCGACCGCATGAGCCTGCTCGGCGGACTTCACGACGACAACCCCCAACCAGCCTTTGGGCGCAACCGTAATATCGCTGGCAGCCTCCCCGACTGGTCACCCCAACCACCAGGAGAAATCCTCATCAACCGGAGGCGGCCCTAACCATGGCAAACGCGTACGAAATCTGGGCCCGCGCCCTCCGCAGCTGGGCCACCGACCCCACCGCCACCCTCGATGGCCTCCCACCCATCACCGCGGAATCCTTCAACCCCACCGTGCACCGCCGCCTGCTCAAACACATCGAACGAGCCCTGAATATCGCCGACACCCGCTGGTCTGAGACCCTCACAAACCTCCCCGTCACCACCGACTACCACGAATTCGAACGCTGGTGGCTCACCACCCGAAACAACCTGGCCCGCCGCATGCACCTCTGCAACCACCCCGGTCTCCCCAACGAAATACGGTCAACCCTGCTTATCGACGCCCAAACCCGCATCGGCAATTGGCAACAGCACATCGAAAACATCCTCCGCCGCAGCTCCGGCACCGGGGAACTCCCCACCGCAACCGAACAACGCATCTACGACCTCGTCCGCAGCACCCCACTCACCGCCGTCCTCGACCCCACCTACGGCACCGCGACCCGCCTCACCCACGCACTCGAACAATCATAACCATGCCCAACTATCTCGAAACCACCGAAATCATCACCCGCTACCTCAAAGCCCGCGTCCCCCTCATCGTCGTGAAATCCACCGAGCCGGTCCGGGTCTTCAGCATCCTCCGCACCATCAGCAGTAACATCCCCTCCCTCCCATTCTTCTATTACTCCGCCGCCGACGGCCTCCGGGAACTCGCCTCCAACCAACTCGTCCTCGAAGACCAATCCCTCGCCGCCGCCCTCGACCAGGCAAAAACCATGTTCAAAGCCCGGCGGAACGTGAACTCCATCTTCACCGAAATCGACCACCTCGACTCCGACACCCCCACCGCCCGACACTTCGGCCAAATGGTACGCATAGCCGAAGAATACCAAGGCACAATCATCCTCCTCGCCGACAAACCCGTCTGGTCCGGCCTCGCCCGGCTCGGCATGTCCGTCGCCCTCGACCTCCCCACTACCGAAGAAATATTCGAACTAGTGTCCAGAATGATGAAAGGGCATTCCGCCACCATCCCCGTCGAATGGGCAGAATCCGAAATGCGGGCCGCCGCCGAAATACTCACCGGCATTACCGAAGCCGAAGTTGTCAACGTGCTCGCCACCATGCTCGTCAAAGGCGCAATCCGCACCGAAGATCTTGCCGAACTTTCCCAATTCAAAGACTCCATCTTTGGCGAACTCACCGGCATCGAACGCATCCGACTCGACGACAACTACCACGTGGGCGGACTCGAAAACCTCAACGCCTGGCTGCAAAAACGCAAAGCCCTCATGAAAACCGACCTCTCCGGCACCAGACTCCACCCGCCCAAAGGCATCCTCCTGTGCGGCGTCCCCGGCTGCGGTAAATCCCTCTCCGCAAAAAACATTGCCGTCCAATGGGAACTCCCACTCTACCGGCTCGACATGGGCGCCATCCTGGGCATGTACGTCGGCGAATCCGAACAAAACCTCCGCGAAGCCCTCGAAACCGCCGAACGCATGGCACCCTGCGTGCTCTGGATCGACGAAATCGAAAAAGGCCTCGCCACCGGCTCCGGCGACAGCTCCGTCACGAAACGCCTCATCGGCCAATTCCTCTTCTGGCTCCAAGAATCCCAGGCCAAAGTCTTCATCGTCGCCACCGCCAACGACGTCTCTACCCTCCCACCAGAACTATTACGGAAAGGCCGTTTCGACGAAATCTTCTTCGTCGACCTCCCCACCGAAACCGAACGCACCGACATCATC
This sequence comes from uncultured Corynebacterium sp., assembly GCA_915275065.1. Lineage (GTDB taxonomy): Bacteria > Actinomycetota > Actinomycetes > Mycobacteriales > Mycobacteriaceae > Corynebacterium. Next base: position 2,676 of record CAJZGD010000141.1, read on the forward strand.
GACCTATGCTTCTGGAAATACACCAACCATGCCATCCCCAGCCACCTCGTTGCGGAACTCGCCGAAGTCTCCGAAGGATTCGCCGGCTCCGACATTGATGCTGTAGTCCACGACATTGGCTCGGAAATGCTCTTTAGCAACACCACCGAACTGCCCTCATCCGACTACATTCGCAGCCAATTCCGCAACGTCGTTCCCTTCAGTCAAACCAACCCGGAAGAACTCGCTGCCATCCGCGACTGGGGCCATCACCGGGCAGTACCCGCTGGCCGCACCATCGCCGACTCGCCCGACAACAACTCCGTTTTCGCCGGCCGCACCATCATCCTCTAACCGGCAATCATTGCGCGCAATTCTCCACTCGTTTGCGTTTCCGCCGATGGGTGGAATCCGCAACATACGGCTCAAACTCCACCCGGGGCGGCACAAACCCCAACCGCCCCGCCAACCCATCCAACTCGGCCCGCACCCGATCCATCACCCCACCTGTCAGGGGCGCCACAAACACCACCAGCCGATCATCCGAATGCCGCTCCACCCGAAACTCCGAAACCCCAGACACATACAAAAAACACCGCTCAACCATGTCCGGAAACACCAAAACCCGACCACCACCCCCCACGGCAGGAAACGAAAACACATCATCCTCCCGCCCCGCAATCTTCGCCACAACCGTCGTCGCCTGACCACACCCGCACGCCTGATCCGCCGCCAACGTCAACACGTCGTTAAGCCGATAACGCACAATCGGCTGCGACCGCCGTCGAAAATCAGTAATAATCGGCACAAACCTGGAATCGTCCACAAACTCCTTCTCAAAATAACAAATATCCTCATTCAAATGCACCGACCCAAACGGGCACGTATACCCCAAAAACCCCTCAGTACACTGATACGCCTGAAAAATCACCTCCTGCCCAAACACCTCCCGAAACCGCCGCTCATCAAACGACGTCAACACCTCAGCCACCGAAATCACCCGTGCCGGACATAGCCGCAACTCCCCAGCAACCACAGCATCCGCAAGCACACTCAACACCGACGGGGGCGCCACCACCACAGTCGGCCGATACGACCCCAACGCCGCAATATGCTCCGCCATCGGCCGATACACATCGAAAAACCGAAACTGGATCACCCGCGAATTCACCGTCTCATACAGATTATTATTCGCCCGCAGAAAAAATGCGATCCGCTGCCCCGAAAGTGACGGCAAAAACCGCGCCAACACCGCACCCGCCCACGCACACCGCTCCCGATCACTCACAATGAACAAACCCCGATGCCCACTCGTCCCCGACGACAACCCCACCGAAACCCCACGATACGTAGGCGAAAAATCCCGGGACCGCTCCGCCGCCACCGCAATTTCTAACGCCCGATCCCGATCCAACCCCACCGTATTGAGCCGATTAAAATTCGCCATCATCGACTCCTTATCCATCACCGGCAACTTCCCTAAATCGGCAAGAGAACCCACCTGGGGGAGCGTCGCAAAATACGGCGAATGCCGCCGCAAAAACCGAAACTGCCGCCGAACATACCGCTCCTGCAACCTGTCAACAGCCGCCCGCGACCGCAACCGCCGCCACCGACTCTGCGCAAAATACCCGGCAATCAGCAACGACGTCACAGCAGCTCCCGCCGATCATATTGCCCATGACTGAAATACACCGGAATTCCCCGATCCGCAACCCCCTGCACCAGCACCGCAGTCTCCTTATACGTATCATAATCCCGCTGAATCAACCTCGCAGGCAGCCGCAACCGCGACGAATACGGCAACAAATCATTCCCCCACGACGCATCCGTCGCAATCAGCAACCGGCCCGGAATATACGCCCCCACCTGCCCCGCCGCATGCCCAGGCAACCGCACCAACAACAAACTCCCATCCCCAAACACGTCATGACCAACAAACCCAGTGTCCGGATCCTGCACCAACGACTGCACCGGCATCACCGACGCATTCTGCGTAAGCCACGACGGCACCAACGCCGGAAACACCAAATCCCGCACTCGCGCATTCCCCAACACCTCATACGCATCCGCCGACATAATAATCTCACTCTCGGGAAAAAACTTCACCCCACCAATATGATCAGGATGCAAATGTGACAACACCACCCGCCGAATCTGCCCCACATCAATCCCATCCCGAGCCAACTGCGCCGGAATCTCATCCTCCGCCGTCACCCGCGTCGGAGTCACCTTGTTATACAAAAACCCCCGCACCCCAGAACGAAAAATATCCTGCGAATACCCCGTATCAAGCAACAGATAGCCTTCCGACTCGTGCTCAATCAGAAACACCCCCGCCGGAAATGACCGACTAGGAGCCATATCACGCGGCAACCCCCTATACATGACCCGCAAATTATTCATGCAATAACCGCACTGATAATACCGAACACTCTTAATCAATTGATTCGACATAGCGCCGCATCCCTTCATCCAAACTGACGATCGGTTCATAGCCCAAATCCCGCCGCGCCGCCGAAATATCCAACACCTGCGAATACGCCAACGCGCACACGGTATATCGAGTCACCGGCGGCTCACCCGGCAACCGCAACATCGCATAAACCAGCTCCAATAGCGACGCCACCCCATATAAGACGGTGGCGTTACGACGCCGATACCGAGGCACCGCCCCCAACAACGTGAACAACTCATCCACAACATCAGTCACTGGCCGCGGATCACCATTAGTAATGTTATAGATTCGACCCGCAGCCGCCGGCGACTCCGCCGCTAACCGGGTAGCGTATGCCACATTTTCCACGCAGGTTAAATCAATAATCGTCCGCCCCGGCTGGCCGCGCCGGGGGAGTCTGAGAAGCCGGGGATGCGGTAACCACAGGCGCCCCAACCGGCCCAGTTTTTTGGGGAAAATCTGCTGGCGGCGGCGCCGAAACACCGGGATCCCAATGGTGTCGTTAGCATGCATGAGTCGCGGCACAATGCTCGTGTCGCCCACGCCGATCAGTCCCCGGGGGCGTAAAATCACGGAACCCGAAAACTCCGCCGCCACCTGTTCGGCTCTGATCTTGCTCCGAATATAATTATTGAGTCGATTATTGGGGTCAAAATCCGATTCGGTGATATGAAACCGGTCGCCGCGTTGCGAATAAATGCTGGGGGAGGAGATGAATATCAGACGACGCACCGCATTGCGCCGACAGAAATCCACCACCGCCTGGGTGCCCCCCACATTGGTGTGATAAAAATCCCGCCACGGTCCCCACACCGTGGACAGGGCGGCGGCATGCACCACCACATCGACCGACAGGTCGAGCTCCGCCAATTGTGCCAGGTCACCAACGAGTGCGGTGACAGTTCCCGGATAGGTGGGGTCGGTGGGATCCGCCGCGGCCTGGGCTGCGGTAGCGGCATCAACGAGCTGCTGCAACCTTGCGTTATTCCGACCGGTTGCAATGACATCATAACCACTACGAGCAAATTCCGATACGACATAACCCCCGAGAAAGCCTGTAGCACCAGTAACTAAAACCTTCATTGTCACGACTTCTACCCTAACAAAACGATTCAGACTGCGAGAGAACTACGCCACAAGGCTACCGCAGGATTGCTGTAAAACATCCAGGCAGGGCCGGGGAAAACCGTTATTGTGGGCAGCGGGGTGGCGTCGACAAGCTGGTGGCGGGCTGGTCAGGTGGGCTGCACAGGCGAGTACACCTAAAGATGTGGTTGAGTCCGCAACCAAGGTATGGTGTTACCCATGCATATTGCAGTCTTTACCGATTATTATCTTCCCACCCTCGGTGGGGTACAAACCAGCATTAAAGCGCAAAAAGATACGTTGGAAGCGGCCGGACATCAGGTGACCGTTTTTTGCCCTTTGCACGAGCCGAGCGGTGACCCAACGGTGGTGCAGCTCCCAACCAGCAAGGTGATTAAGCCCGACAATTATCCATATACGTGGTCACCGGAGCGAGCGAAGCAGTTCGCCCAAGATTATGTGGAGAGGATCGAGCCGGTAGATGTGGTGCATGTGCACAGCGAAATGGCGG
>CAJZGD010000142.1 GCA_915275065.1 uncultured Corynebacterium sp.
GGCCGCGGGCCACGGTGGGCCCGTTCACGTTTATCCGCCCGGGCACGGTGTTGGGTGAGCGGGGCAAGTTGGGTGGTTTCGTGGAGGCGAAGAACGCCCAGATTGGTGCGGGTTCGAAGGTACCGCATTTGACCTATATTGGTGACGCCACGGTGGGTGAGGAATCCAACATTGGGGCGTCGAGTGTGTTTGTGAATTATGACGGGGTGAATAAGCATCACACCACGGTGGGGTCGCATGTGCGCACCGGCTCGGACACCATGTTTATTGCCCCCGTGACGGTTGGTGACGGGGCTTATTCCGGCGCGGGTACCGTGATTCGGGAGGATGTGCCGCCTGGGGCGTTGGCGATCTCTGGTGGGCGACAGCGCAATATTGAGGGGTGGGTGCAGGCGAAACGCCCCGGTACGCCGGCTGCGTTGGCCGCGGAAGAGGCGTTAAAGAACCAATAGTTTTCCTCCATTTTGGGGTATTTCGGGGCGCGAATTATTGCCATGAATACCAATAGGTGGGGGTAATGGCAGTAGACTTTTTCTCGTACAGCCCGATCCCATCACGGAAGGTATATATGACTGCCAATAAGTGGAGCAACACTAAGAAGCATCTCATGTTGTTCTCTGGTCGCGCCCACCCCGAGCTTGGCAAAGCGGTTTCCCGGGAGCTTGGTACCGAACTGGTACCAATGGTTGCCCGGGATTTTGCCAATGGTGAAATCTTTGTCCGATTCGAACAATCCGTCCGTGGTAGTGATGCTTTCGTCATCCAATCCCACACCCAGCCGCTCAATAAGTGGTTGATGGAGCAACTCATTATGATTGATGCGCTGAAGCGGGGTTCCGCGAAGCACATCACCGCTATTTTGCCGTTTTATCCGTATGCCCGGCAGGATAAGAAGCACCGGGGTCGGGAGCCGATTTCCGCCCGGCTGATTGCCGACCTGTTGAAGGCCGCCGGTGCGGACCGGATTGTGTCGGTGGATTTGCACACCGATCAGATTCAGGGTTTCTTTGATGGCCCGGTGGATCACATGCATGCCATGCCGATTCTGACGGACTATATTAAGGCCAATTATTCGCTGGAGAACATGGTGGTGGTTTCCCCCGACGCCGGCCGGGTGAAGGTGGCCGAGAAGTGGGCGAATATTTTGGGTGATTCGCCCTTGGCATTTGTGCATAAGACCCGGTCGACCGAGGTCGCTAACCAGGTGGTGGCGAACCGCGTGGTCGGTGATGTGTCGGGGAAGACCGCGGTGTTGTTGGATGACATGATTGATACCGGTGGCACTATCGCGGGCGCGGTGGGTGTGCTGCGGGATGCTGGCGCCGAGGATGTGATTATTGCCTGCACGCACGGGGTGTTTTCCGGCCCGGCGCGGGAACGGTTGTCGCAGTGTGGGGCCAAGGAGGTCATCACGACGGACACGTTGCCGCAGGATACCGAGGGTTGGGATAATTTGACGGTGCTGTCGATTGCCCCGCTTTTGGCGAAGACCATTCACGAGATTTTCGAGAATGGTTCGGTCACTGATTTGTTTGAGGGGCAGGCATAGATACGCTTCGTTCCGAATTGGAGCGGTATGCCGATCCCGAGGTTGCCGCTGGTCAGAAGGCTTATATGCGGGGGAAGTTTGAGTTTTTAGGGGTGAAGACTCCTGACCGGCGGCGCGCGTCGAAAAGCTTTATTGCCGCACACGGCCCGCAGGTGGTGCCGGATTTGTGGGCGGAGCCCGAGCGGGAATTCCAGTATGTGGGGGCTGACATGTTGTGGGCGAAGGCGTCCCAGCTTGGTTGCGCCGACGTGGAGTGGCTGGGCAGGTTTGTGCAGCAGAAATCGTGGTGGGATACCGTGGATGCGTTGGCGAAGACCATTGGGCAGGTTGCTACGGCACAGCAGATGCTCGCCTGGTCGGTGGCGGATAATCTGTGGTTGCGGCGGGTGGCGATCATTCACCAGTTGCGTCGAAAAGCGTCGACGGATACTGCCTTGTTGGCGCGGATTATTGTCAATAATGTGGGCAGCACGGAGTTTTTTATTAATAAGGCGATCGGGTGGGCACTCCGGAAATATAGCAAAACCGATGCTGATTGGGTGCGGAGGTTTGTTGCCACGCACGAGTTGTCGCGGCTGAGCCAGCGTGAGGCGTTGAAGCGACTTGGTGGCTAATTTTTCCTTGTGGTAGCGTTAGACCGTCTCGGCGAGGGCCTTTGTGAGCCGTTATCGACGCGATCATATTCACCCTCCGTAGACATGTCTAATTTTTCACGTTATGTAAAGGAGTTGTGATATGAGCGACGAAATCATTATTGCCGCCGAGCCGCGCACCGAGTTTGGTAAGGGTTTTGCCCGCCGTCTGCGCGCTGCCGGCAAGGTTCCGGGTGTTATCTATTCGTCTTTCTTGGACACCCCCATTCACTTTGCGGCTTCCCGTATTGAGATTCACGCGCTGCTGCGTAACCACGGCACCAACGCCGTGTTCGAACTGGATATCGAGGGCGATAAGCACTTGGTGATGGTCAAGCACGTGGATCAGAACGTTATTACCCTAAACGCCGACCACATTGACCTGCTTGCCATTAAGCGTGGCGAGAAGGTTGAGGTGGATGTGCCGGTGGTGTTCGAAGGCGAGCCGACCCCGGGCACCATGCTGGTGCAGGATTCCGACACGGTGCTGGTTGAGGCCGACGTGCTGTCTATCCCCGAAGAGATCACTTTCAGCATTGAGGGCCTGGACGCCGATTCCAAGGTGACCGCCGCTGACCTGGTGCTGCCTGCGAAGGTGACCCTGGTTGCCGACCCCGAGACCGTGCTGGCCACCATTAGCCGTGAGGCCGTGGTGGAGGAAGAGCCGGCCGAGGAGGCTGCCGCTGACGAGGCTTCCGAGTCCGAAGCCGAGTAATTGTTCCTCATTGTTGGCCTGGGTAATCCGGGCGCAAAATACGAACGCACCCGGCATAATAGTGGGGTTATGGCCCTCACTGAGTTGGCGGGTGCTGTCGCTTTTCGACGCCGGGGTTCGGCGTTGGTGGCCGAGTCGCGGTTAGCGGGCCACCGGGTGGTGTTTGCGATCCCGCAGCGGCTTATGAATGTGTCCGGGGGGCCGGTCAAGGAGGTGGCGGGGTTTTTCAAGATTCCGCCCCAGCGCACCATTGTGCTTTTCGACGACCTTGAGTTGGAGTTCGGCACCATTCGGCTCCCGGTGTTGGGGGATCATGGCCATAACGGTTTGCGGTCGATAACAAAGGTGTTTGGCGCGGATTATGTGCGGGCCGGCCTGGGTATTGGCCGGCCGCCGGGCCGGATGCCGGTGGCGGATTTCGTGTTGAAGCCGTTCACCAAGGCCGAGCAGCCCCAATTGCCCATCATGTGGGCGGACATGGCCGACGAGGTCACTCGGTTTATCACCACATCCGGGACTTAAGCAGGGCGGCTTTGAGTGCTGCGTCGTCAAGCTGGAGGGCATTTTGTTTGGCCAGCCGGTGCATGACGGTGGGGCATTTTTTACACCGAGGTTTGGAGCGACAGCATTTGCGCTTTACCTTGGTGGTTTCGGCTAGTTGGCGGCGAAGTTTCGCCTCGCTGGTGGTGGGGGGTGTGGTGCCGAGGGCGGTCATGACCGCTGCCTCTATGAGTTCGGCTGCCTGCGCTTTGGTGGATTTTCGGGCGGCATCGGCAAAAACAACATCCAGGCTCATGCAGAAAAACATAACACAGGCTTAGCTAAATCTTCGAAGTATCGCTTATTTACCCCCATGTGGTGGCACAATGATACAGGTGAGACTCTTCCGTAAATACGTTACCCCCAAACCGGCATCCTGGCTTGTTATTGGGCTCGGCAACCCCGGAAACCAGTACGTTGCCACGAGGCATAATGTGGGCTACCGGGTGGTCGACCAGCTCCTTAAGGACACTCCCCTACACCCGATAAAGGGTATCCCCGCGACCGCCGCGAACGTCGGCGACATGTTATTGGTGCGGTCCACCACCTACATGAACGATTCCGGGCGGGCCATCACTCCCCTTGCCGACGCCTTCGCCATAGACCTCGACCACATTATCGTCATCCACGACGAACTGGACTTACCGCTCGGCACGGTGCGCATCAAACAGGGCGGCAACGAAAACGGCCATAACGGCCTGAAATCCGCCACAGCGGAGCTAGGATCCCGAGACTACATTCGGGTACGGGTAGGGATTTCTCGGCCGCCACAGGGCACGTCAGTGGTAGATTATGTGCTCTCGGCGCTGCCGGAGGGGCCGGACACGGATGATGCGCTCGCCCGCGCCGCCCAGGCGGTGACGTTGATAACCACCAAGGGGGTCAGTGCGGCACAGAATCAGATTCACTAAGCTCAATATCCATGAGAACAATCGTGATCACCGGTGCGTCATCCGGGGTGGGTGCGCAGGCCGCCCGCCATCTCGCCCACAGCCACCCCGAAGACCGACTCATCTTGGTCGGCCGCAACCCAGACCGCACCAAACGAGTCGCCGCCGAGGTAGGCGCCGACTACTTTTTTGCCGACTATTCTCGCCTAGCGGATGTGCGTCGGCTAGCCGCGAAACTTCGCGAGACCACCGACCGCATTGACGTGTTGGCCAATAATGCCGGCGGCCTCTTCAACGGCCCCAGCCTCACCCAGGATGGGTTCGAACTCACCTTCCAAACCAACCATTTGGCCCCCATGCTGCTCACCCACGAGCTGCTCCCCATGCTGCAACAGTCCCAGGCCACCATTGTTGCCACCGCATCCATGGCGAACCTCATGGCCCGCCTGGATCTCACGGATTTAAACGGCCTGCGGGAGTTCCACTCGTTCCGCAACTATGCCAACAGTAAACTCGCCAATATCCTGTTTACCCAGGAGCTATTCGCACGCTTCCCAGAGCTTAACCCGGTGGCATTCCACCCCGGTGTGGTGCACACCAATTTCAGCCTCGACGCGAAATCCCCGGCGAAATACCTGTATAAAATCCCGCTCGCCCGGTTCTACACCATTGACGACACCGAGGGCGGCAAACACCTCACCTACTTCATCACCGGCACTCCGGGCATCATGTGGGAGCCCGGCCACTATTATGACGGGCCCAGCCGCAAGCCGGGTCGCATCAATAAGCACGCCACCGCGCCTGGCCTGGCCGCCCGACATTTCGACCTATCGAGCGACCTGCTGGGTATCGACTGGCAGAAAAACTAGTGCGTGTCCTGGTATTGCTTGGCCGCCAGGTCAATGTGCAGCACCAGGTCCCGCACCCGGGAAATGTCGTGGACCACACCGCTATCGAGCCGCTGCACCAGTGATGCCAGCTCGCTAATGGCCGTGGCGGCACCATCGGCGGAATTACTCACCGTGTGCACCAACTCTTCCGTGGCCGAGGTGAACGCCCGGGACCGGGTTTCCCGCGCCCAGTCCACGATCAGGGAATACGGCACCTCCATGATGGATTTCACCGACCGAATGCGGTTACTCACCCGGTTCTTCACCCGGCTGTATTCAAACGCCTGATCGTCGAGTTCCCGCAACGTTTGCCGCAGGGCGGAACACAGGTTCCGAATCGCCGGGGCCGAATGCGTCGACGTTGGGGTGTCGATAAGCTCCGCCGCGAACATCGCCACCATCGTTGTGTGCAACCGCGCCAATGCCACATGGAACCGAGTCTTCGAACCCGCATTCGCCAACTTGGGCAACAGCTCCCGCAGCTCCTCCAGGTAGTCGTTAGCCAGGCTGTGCATGTTCATCCACACCCGCAGCGGGATAAGCAGCACTTCCCGCTCCGGGCCGGTCACATCCAGCGTGTTCATCCGGCCCGACACCGACACTGCCGACTGGATTTCCTCATGCAGCCGCTGGTCGGTCATGGCCAGGGAGGAAATCAAATCCACGATCGTGTCCTGCTCCCGCATCCACGCATTCAACTCGTTATAGGTTGCATGCGTTGCCCGCAGAATATCGTCCAACAACCCGGTAGCGTTTGGCCGCTGCGGCAACCCGGAGCTCCGGGCCTCCCGGGCCGCCACCTCATCCGGCAGTTGGGACCACTGCAAATGCTCGTAGTCCTCGATGCCTAACTGGTTGAGCAGTTCCGTCAAATGCTCCGCCCCCTGGCTGGCCGCCGTCCGACGGTTATAGCCGCTCTCTTTGAGCTGCTTTTCGTAATCGGACAAGGTGGTGTAAATTCCCTGCGCCAGGGCCCAGTTTTCGTCCACCGACGGGGTGACCCGCACCGACAGATAGCCACCGTTCTCCAGCTTCGTCACCGTCGCATACACATCATAAAACCCACCATCGGCGGTCGCGTTCCGCATATACCCGGCAAACGGAATCCCCCGATCCAGGGCCGACCACATGGTGTGGAATATCGCGCCCGGAATATCCGGGTGGCGAATGATATTATGCGGCGCCCCAATGAGCTCGGCGCGGCTATAGTGCGACAAGTCCACGAATACGTTATTGGCCTCTTGGATCACGCCGCGGGCATCCGTGGTAGAGAAAAACACCTCGTCGGGCTGTACCTTCCGGCGCGGCGCTACCCACGGCATGCCGCTGTCATCAATGTGGGCGTTCGTGGGTGGGGTGGGCTCGTAGTCAATGGTGACCGGGGCATCGACCGGCACCATTGCGGTATTTGCCATGGCCGGCACCTGCGGCTGCGCTGGCTGAGCTGCTGGTTGGGCC
>CAJZGD010000143.1 GCA_915275065.1 uncultured Corynebacterium sp.
CGGCGGGTTCGGTGCCGGCGCGGATACCCCATCGCCGTCAGCGGACAAATCGGCTTCGGCATCCGGTGTGCCCACGGAATCCACCGCAACCAGTAGTTCCCAGCCGGCCAGCGACAGCATGTTTAGCGCGCCTTCGCAAAATCGCAAACCTGGTGGTGCGTTGGGCATGATTTACCGGATCATTAATTCGGTGATTGGGTTTTTCGTTCCGGCATTATCCACCCCACTGCTGCCCGAATAGTCGGGTGTATCGAGTGCTGAGCTGGGGTTGTGGGGGAGGGGCGGTTTGCGTGGCCGCGCGTAATCGAGTGCGGTGGCAAACTCCAGCTCAGAAAATCTGAAGCCTCATCGGTGGGGGCGGGTCACGCCTGCATGCTGGGCGAATCATGGGCATAATGGTCCATCTGGGGCAGCGTCCCGGTTTGCCAAGCTAGACTTTCTCGATTCAGAGGGTGTTGGCGGGGCGGCCTTCAACCAGAACTCCAGCTCAGAACTTGTGATACCCGTAGGCGATGCGGCAAAAAGTCGGCGTGGGGGCGGCTGAAGGGCCGCCATCGGTGAGTATCGGGTGTTCTAAGCTGGAGTTCCGTGGCGTGGGGGTAACGGTGGTAGCACCAGTGAAGCGTTTATGATTCGATACTTAGTAAAGTCCAATAACTTTTCCAAAGGAAAATCATGAATAATCGACTGGTGGCGCTCATCGCCGCCATGATTGTCGGAATGTCACTAGCGCCACAGGTTGCCGGTGCCGAGGACGCCGATGGCCCCAATCCGTTCACGCTCACATTCGCCAATGGGATGTGTAGCTTCGGGGTCAATGACCAGAACCCCGAAATGAAACTATTCCGCCAAGACAGCTCTATCAACCGAAGCTACGTATTTCACGAGGTCGCCAAGGAAGTGCCGGAGTTTGCCGAGATTCGGGCGATGAACCCCAAACTGGAAGACAAAACCGACCCGGCTTACCAAGCGCAATGGAAGTCGGTGGCCGGCAAGCTGAAAACCGCCGGCTACACGGACGGAGACATTACCTGGCTGGACCGGCAATTACGCAAAGGCCTGCTGCCCTACCCTTTGTCCGCCGTATACAAGCCCGGCAACCATCCCATCTCGCCCCAAAAAGCCAAACAGTGGATCGACAGCGAAAACAAGGGGCGAACCCAGTTTTTCGTGTCCAAAAACTTCCGCTACCTACTTGGGGACGGGCCACAGCTGCACGAATACGCCTATTGGCTAGATGATGATCATGCGCCGCAGCCGGCCCCGAAGCTTTCGGCAAAAATCATGGACAAAGGGAATGCCGGGTTCGAGCCACAGTTGCAGCGGTCAAGGCGCATGGCGGGTTATGGTCACGACAAGTTGGAAGAATGCGCCCGACTGGGCCAGTAGCGTTGGTCTCTCTGAGCTCGTCGAAGCTCACCCATGGGAAACGTCGACAAGCACGAGCTTCTCACCTTGTGATGTGGGATGCATCTATCATGGCTATATGAGTTCTGAAACATTTTTCCGCCCGCGGTATCACATCACACCGCCTCAGGGGCGACTCAATGACCCCAATGGCGTCTTCGTCTCCCCACGCACCGGCCGGCTTCATGTTTTCTATCAACATGATCCGGCGTTTCCTTTTGGCAAGAAACGCACCGGCTGGGGGCATGCCTCCGCCGAACTCGACACTCTTCGGTGGCTGCACCATCCCGATGCGCTCTACCCCGATGCCGCCTACGATCTCGACGGTTGCTACTCCGGTGGCGCGGTCGTTGATGGCGAACAGGTCTACCTGTTCTATACCGGCAATCTGAAAGAACCCACCGCCGATGGTGGTTTTGCGCGCCGGGCCACCCAAAACCGAGTGAACGCAACCGACCCCGATGGCCTCATGGGGGGCGTGTATCGTCGTGATACGGCGAACCCGCTTATCGATGGTCCCGCCGCTGGATACACCGCCCATTATCGGGATCCCATGATTACCCGCGACCCCCGCGATTCCCACGATGGTTGGCGCATGGTCATTGGCGCCCAACGGGAAGATGAAACTGGGGCAGTGGTGCTCTATCACAGCGATGATCTGCACAACTGGAATTTTGTGGGGGAACTGGAGTTCGATACCACTCATGCGGTTCCGGGCACTGCCCCAGACCTGGTGCCGGGTGGCTACATGTGGGAATGCCCAAACCTGATTACCCTGCGCGATGTGGTGACCGGAGAAGATCTGGACATTCTGATTATCTGCCCGCAGGGCCTAGAGCCGGTGACTACCGATACCGCTACCCACTATGCCAGCAGCGACCAATGTGGCTATATCGTTGGGAAGTTGGACGGCACCCGGTTCACCGTGCTTCGAGGATTTAGTGAATTAGATCACGGTCAGCAGTTCTATGCGCCACAGATCACTGGGTTTAGTGAAACCTCAGGTTTATTACTTGGCTGGATGGGATTGCCGGGACAGGATGATACGCCGTCGGTGGCGGCGGAAGGGTGGGTGCACTCGCTCACCGTGCCACGGCGGGTGGAAGTACATAATCACGTGTTGAAGCAAACCCTGATTGTGCCCGAATCTGTCCGTAATAGTGAGATTAATCACGCAGATTCTGGGATTCTGTGGCATTCAGAATGTCTGAACGGACACGAAACCACATTAGTGATTACCGGGTCACAAGGGACGATAGGGGCAACCATTCACTATCTTTCGGGGGTGGATCCGGTACTAGAGATTGATGTAGCAGGTGACGTGCGTCGGGTTCCGTGCCCACCTGGCGAGTTGACTGTTTTTGTGGATCGTAGTGCGGTTGAGGTCACAGCTGCTGATGGGGCCATTGCTGCTAGTTTTGTTACCTTCCCAAATGTCAATGAGATTTGGAGCACAATCGCAAGAAACTGTGATTAGCTATTGTTTTTATGTTGCAATGATTGTTAAATAGAGGGGGTAGACAATCGGACTTCGCAAAAATGTGAGTTTGTGTGGTTTTTGGGGAGTTTCGATCAACTAAACATAGGGAGAAGTTCTTATGCAACATAAAGAGGTTGCTGACCGCGTCCTTAAAGCGGTCGGCGGCGAAGACAATATCGTCGCCGCTGCTCACTGCGCAACCCGCCTGCGTATGGTGCTGAAAGATTCGAAAAAGGTTGACCAAAAGGCTTTGGACAACGACCCGGATCTGAAAGGCACCTTTGAAACCGGTGGGATGTTCCAAATTATCGTTGGCCCTGGTGATGTCAACACGGTGTTCAAAGAACTCGATAACGCCACCAGCAAGAGCATTGCCGTCAGTACCGAAGAGCTCAAAGAAGTGGTTGCCAATAGTGGTAACATCTTCACCCGCTCGATTAAGGTGCTGGCGGATATTTTCGTGCCGCTGATCCCCATCCTGGTCGGTGGCGGTTTGCTCATGGCCCTGAATAATGTGCTCACCGCTAAAAACCTGTTTGGCGAATTATCCCTCGTGGAGCAAAACCCGCAGATGGAGGGCCTGGCTGGCCTGATTAACCTGCTGGCTTCGGCACCATTCGCCTTCCTGCCGATCCTCGTGGGCTTCACCGCAACCAAGCGGTTCGGCGGTAACGAGTTCCTGGGTGCCGGTATCGCCATGGCCATGTTGAGCTCTGATCTGGTGAACTTCTACCAAATGGCCGAAGCCGAGGCTGCCGGGACCATCGAGCAGTGGAACCTGTTTGGCCTGTTCGTGGATAAGATTGGCTACCAGGGCACCGTGCTGCCGATCCTCGTGATCTCCTGGGTGCTGGCTACCATTGAGAAGTTCTTCCACAAGAAGCTCAAGGGCACCGCGGACTTCCTTATTACCCCGATGCTCACGCTGCTCATCACTGGTTTCCTCACCTTCATTGTTATCGGTCCGGTCATGCGTAGCCTGGGTACTGCCCTGGGTCATGGGCTGCAAACCGTGTACGAGGCGGGCGGCCCCATTGGTGGTTTCCTGTTCGGTTTGGTCTACTCGCCAATTGTTATTACTGGTTTGCACCAGTCGTTCCCGCCGATCGAATTGCAGCTGCAGCAGCAGGGTGGTTCCTTTATCTTCGCTACCGCATCCATGGCCAATATCGCCCAGGGTGCCGCAACGCTGGCCGTGTTCCTGCTGGCCAAGGGCGAAAAGCTCAAGGGCCTGGCCGGTGCCTCCGGCGTGTCCGCCGTGCTGGGCATCACCGAGCCCGCTATCTTCGGTGTGAACCTGCGGCTGCGCTGGCCCTTCTTCATTGGCATCGGTTCCGCCGCTGTTGGTGGCGCCCTGATTGCCCTGCTGAACGTGAAGGCCGTTGCGCTGGGTGCCGCCGGCTTCCTGGGTGTTGTGTCCATCAAGGCCGAAGACATGGGTCCCTTCATGATCTGCGCCGTGATTACCTTCATCGTTTCCTTCGCCGCCGCCTTCGCCTATGGCCGCTACCTGGCACAACGCAACGGCAGCATTGATCCCGACGATGTGGGTACCGCCGTTGAGACCGGCACCGACGCCGCACCCGTTGTGACCACCGAGGTTGCTGCAGACAACGCCCTCCCGGTTATTGCCCCGTTGACCGGTGAGGTCAAGCAGTTGGCAGCAGTGTCCGACCCAATGTTCGCCCAAGGTAAGTTGGGTGCAGGTCTGGCGATTGTCCCAACCGTGGGTAAGCTGACCGCGCCGATCACTGGCAAAGTTGTGGTGGCATTCCCGTCCGGGCACGCGTTCGCTATCCGTGGCAAGGGCGCCGACGGCAAGAACGTCGAGGTTCTCATGCACATCGGATTTGATACCGTGAATCTCAAGGGTGAGCACTTCAAACCTGCAGCACAACAGGGTGATGAGGTGCAGGCCGGAGACCTGTTGGGCGAATTTGACATTGATGCCATCAAGGCCGCAGGATATGAGGTAACCACCCCGATTGTGGTGTCGAACTCGAAACGCACCGGCCCGGTGATTCCTGCCGCAGGTCTGCCATTGCCGAGTAACATTACTGCTGGTGATGCACTCATGACGGTTGATCCGAAACCGGTCCCAGCCGAAGCCCAGTAATTGAATCGCTTTTCGACGCCCCTAGGGGTTTGCCCTGAGCGTCGAAAAGCGTTATTTTTTATAGTGTAACCTCAGGAAAAACTCAGACTCATACCACGGTATGAGTCTGACATCAGGGTTTCCCCCCACCCCAAAAGCGTGCTAGGGCGTGCTGCACAATTGTTACTATGCTAATTTTACTTTCGATACCGTTAATTCAGGAAGCAGAAAGGCATAGCAGCAGTGAGAATAAAAAACCTTAGTAAGCGTAAGGTGTTTTTCATTATCGCCGCAGCGGTTGTGATAATCACATTGATAGGCGTAGCCATGTATTCGTTCTTTGCGAATTCATCCGCCGTCACATTAGCTTCCTCTGACGTACAGGTTCTTGACAAGCGCGATAACTCGCAGCGCGTTGCCGTGTCCGGCAATGTAGAACCCCAAAAATCCATGGTGCTCTCCACCCGGCTCACCGGCCCGGTTAACCAACTCAATGTCAAAGTGGGGGACCGGGTACAGGCGGACCAATTGGTCGCCAACCTTGATGTGACCGATAAGGAAACCGAATTGGCGAAAAGCAAGGCGCAGGCAGCCACGAACGAAGCCAATTCTATTGCCGAAATCAAGGGCGCCGAATCCCGCTACAACCGGTATAAGGAACTGCTGGATAACGGTATGAACCAGGACATCAATAACGCTAGGGCAGCATTGCGCACAGCCGAATCCGCTTACGATGAGGCAAACCGCAACTTCCAGCTGGAAAGCGCCCTGCGTGGTAACGGGAAGCAACAAGACATTGCCGCCCAACAGTCCAAAATTGAAAACGCCCGGCAGGACAGCATGAATACCAACGTTGAGGCTGCCCGCATGGGGCTCAAGGCGGTAGGAACCCTCCAGGACCAGGACACGGAACGTCGTTCCCTGGCCACGGAGCAGAGTAACCTTGCAGAACTCAAGGCCCAACTCGATGGGGCCAGCCCGGAACAGCAGGTCCAGATCCAGGCGCAAATCAAGGCATCCGAAGAGCGGGTGGAAACCCTGCAAAACTCCGTGAATAAACAGTACCGTAATACTATTGACTCCGGGCTTGATGCTGCTGACGTGACTACTAAGCTGCAGGCCGCCGACCGGAACCTGCGGGAATCCCAGGACAGCTACGAGGCCACCCTGGCCCAAGCCGACAATAAGCTTGTCACCGACCAACGCAATGTCGCTAAGACGTTCGAAGAAAAGAAGGATGCTGCTACCGCGCTTGCCGTGGCGGAACGCAACGCCCAATTCCAAATGGAAGACAATCAGGCTGCCATTGATAATGCGGTGCGGAACGCCCGGGCCGCCCAAGCTTCCAATAATGCTGGCGATAACCAACTCAAACTCGATATTGCCTCCGCGCAGATTCGTGCCCCCTTCGACGGGGTGGTCACCAATGTTGCCGCCAAGCAGGGGTCGGCCGCGAACGGTGCCCTCATGACCATTGCCGATGACGCCCGCATGATTGTTCACGCCAATGTGAAAGAAATCGACGTCGCCAAGATCGCCGTTGGCCAGCGGGTGGAATTCACCACCCCCGGTACTGGTGACAAGAAATTCCAAGGTAAAGTCTCCTTCGTCTCCACGGTGGCGGCATCGCAGGAAACCCCAGCGACTCCCGCC
>CAJZGD010000144.1 GCA_915275065.1 uncultured Corynebacterium sp.
CCACCACACATAGGTTGTGGTGGCGCTTTGATCGTCGATAAGATAATAAAAACCTATCCTTATGCCTTTTTACTGACTCTCACCAGGACCCATGCCGAACCCAGTACCCAAACAAACCAGCTACGCCAAAGCCCGCATCCATGATGGCTGGGTGCGACTGCAAACCAACTGGTTTTACATCCTCCAAGTCGCTATTGCCGCCGGCGCCGCCTACGGAACCGCCCATG
This sequence comes from uncultured Corynebacterium sp., assembly GCA_915275065.1. Taxonomy (GTDB): domain Bacteria; phylum Actinomycetota; class Actinomycetes; order Mycobacteriales; family Mycobacteriaceae; genus Corynebacterium. Next base: position 228 of record CAJZGD010000144.1, read on the forward strand.
TCGTGTTCGGGCACGCCGTTCCCTTCTTCGCCCCCATGGCCACCATTATTGTGCTCTCCACCACCGGCGGCGAACGCTTTCGACGCTCTGTCGAACTCGTGGTCGGCGTCAGCCTCGGGGTGGGGCTCGGCGACCTCATTATCGCCAACATCGGCAGCGGGGTATGGCAGATAGCCGTCGCCGTTGGCGTTGCCATTGCCCTCGGGACCTTCATCGACCGCAGCGTGCTCCTCGCCAACCAAGCAGGCTTCGCCTCTGTGCTCGTTGCCACCATATCCCCACCCGGTAGCGAGGCCGGAATCGAGCGCATGACCGACGCCTTTATTGGTGGTGTGGTTGGGCTCATCGTTATCGGGCTCTTCCCCGAATCTCCCCTGCGGGCCGGCCGGCGGGAGATTGCCCGACTCATGGGCATTACCTCTGATGTGCTCCGGGACGTGGCCGCCGCCCTGCACAGCGGCGACATCATCGTGATTCGTCATGCCCTCCAAAACGTTCGCGGTACCCAAGGTCGCATCAATAACATGATTGCCGCAACGAAAACAGGGGAAGAAAACCTGTCCGTCAGCCCCCTCCTATGGCGGCAACGCGGCAAGATTCGCTCCCTGAAACGCATCCTGCATCCCGTTGATAATGCCATCCGTAACACCCGAGTGCTCGCCCGCCGCGCACTTGTGCTCTCCGAAGACAACGACACGGTCTCCGAAGAACAAATCGCCATCATCTCCGAACTCTCCGACATCGCGGCGGAATTGGAACGCCTGTTTGAAGGTGCGGATCGGGGACATGAGGTTATGCCACAACTCATTAAGCGACTCCGCAAACTGGGGAGCCGGGTTGGACTGGAGATCGCCGAAGGGCGGGTACTCTCCGCGCAGGTAATCTTGGGTCAATCCCGATCCATTATCGTGGACCTGCTGCAAATCTGTGGCCTATCGCGGAAATCTGCTGCGGCGGTGCTGCGCCCCACCTCGCAACACCCGGCCCAGCCCCCAGAAATCTGGGATATGGATATCGAAGACTAGTCGTTAATACCCACGGGGCATGGGGGTAGTACTGGGCATATTGGAAATATCTTGGAGTGCCGAACCGATCATGCTCATGACCAACGCAAACCAGCTGAGGAACGCTATGAACGCGATCGCTATCATAATGACCTGGATGATGAGGGCCCACATGCCGAACTTTTTAGCTCGCTGTGCAGTATCGAGCGCACCAGTGTAGTCGCCGATCGCCCACAGAAGATCCACCCGTGACGATAAAACGATTGCGGCGAGGGCCAGTGGGAAAAATCCGAGAACGCAGGAGAAGATGGAAAACCCCATGTAATCGTTTGGCTTGCCTGACATTGGGGGTTGTTGGGAAGCCCCCTGGAGCGGGAGGCTTGTCGCGCCCGCACCGTAGCTGGGGTCGAAACCAGGCTGATAACTGTTGGTCATAAGATCACACTTGCCTTCGAGTCGAAGTTATTGGTCACATGTGAAAGCCATTGGATGAATGATTTGTTCCTGAAGATCTCATGTGTCGCATAATTCGACTGGTATTTGCTGGGCAGGTGGCAAGTAGCTGGGAAAAGGGTGGTATTACCCCCAATATGATTTAATCATTGACTTCTCAGGTAGCATTTGCCAAACTTCATGAATGTATAGGGGATACCAATTGAATATGAAATAAGAACGTGAGTATTTTTCATGAAATCACTAAATAAAAAACTAGTTTCGGTTGTCGCATCCGTGGTCATCGCAATGGGGGGGATGGCACCTGCCGCACATGCGCAAGACCCCACCGGATCCACCGGGCGATGCGGAACACTCATCGTGCTTCCCCGGGTGTTAGCACAGTTAAGCATGGATTACATGTACGCATTATTTGTTGCGTTTGAGGTTCTTAGTGGTCACCGGAGTTTCTATGATAAAGAAGCTGATTTGCTTCCAGAACAAGCCCGCAATGCTCCACGGTGGTTCCGGGAAAGTGTGACAACAATACCGTTTATGGATGAGGCCACACGGGAACGTCTTTATAATCAGTATTGTTTGTAAAACCTTAACCCCAGCTCTCAAATCAGAAGATTGGTGTGACTTTCATTTTCTTGATTGAAATTTCGATACCTCAGATAGGAGCGTTTCATCATGTCGTGGTTGCCCGAGGGTGATGGTGTTGTTGATGAGTGTGGGGTGTCGGAGTTTTTTGAGGGGGTTGATCTGGAGGATATCCAGGTGAGGGTGGTGATTTCTAAGACGTTGAAACGTCCGGTGTCGCCGGTGTTGGCTTCGGTGCTTGTGACGTCGTTGAAGCTTTTGGTAGAGAACGGGAAGATCGGGCTTGCCGATTTGGTTGAGGATTTTGATCGGGGGGATGCTGCTGATTTGTTGGGTGTTGCGCCGCGGGAGTTGAATGCGTATGTGGCGGAGGGGAAGTTGCATCCTGCGAGTAAACGAGGTCGGGATGTATATTTTCGTGAGGAGTTGTTGGCGTTGCGGCGTGAGCGGCTTGTTGAGGTGGCGCCGGTGACGAATTTTCGGGTTTTGGGTCGGTGTGGTGCTCGTGATTTGGGGGCTTATGGTGGGGATGTGGTGGCGTTTAGTTGTGATGTGTTTGAGTGGGTGATACTTCCTGCTGATGGTTCGGTGGTGAATATGCCAATTTTGTTGAGGAATATGGAGTATCACGAGGAGCGGTCTGGGGATTGTCGGGTGGAGGTGACGACTCCGCGGGGTGAGGTGCCGATGTCTTCGGTGTTGTGTGAGTGTTTGCGGCAGGTGTTGTGGTCGGTGTTGCGTAATGGGATGGTTGAGGTTGCGGGGGTGCCACGGTTTGTGGCGATGTTTGATGCGCAGGGGCTTGCTTTGACGTCTGAGGAGGGTGTGGAGGAGTTGGTTGCTCGTGGTGAGGTGGGGGTGAGGTGGGTTGATGGTAAGCGTTGGTTTGATCGTGAGGATTTACTCGCGAGTGCTCGTCGGGAGCGGCAGCGTCAGGATGATGCGTTTGAGCGGTTGCGGCAGTTTGATTTGGATCATCCAGAGGTGTGGCAAACGTATTTTAACCCACAATATGGTGCCGATTCGGAAACCGCAGAAGAAACCTAGATCAGGGCCGAACCACCTGGGCATCTCGCAAATGGCGGTAAAACGTGACCCGCTCCACCGGTCGTTTCCGGGACACGCCATCCACCATCACCCGCAGCGATTCCCCGCCGGCTTGCAATGCCCGGCCCACCAGCCGGGAGCCTTCGGCAATCGAACCGTACTCGTTTTCGAACCGGCCAAATAGGCCCCGGCGCACCGGCATCACCGGGGTGTCTAACACAAACCCGGCCAACCCCGGCGCATCCACAAGCGGTTGCACCCGGGCCCCAAAAACCCCGGTGCGGGGAATCCGCCGACCCGACTGGTGACGAGCCAAAACATCATCATCAACAATGATTTCAGCGGTGAGCTCCCGATTCTCCCAATCCGAAACCGAAGCCCTACCCGCTACCGCTGTGGCGGCATCATCCCGAATAAGCGGCAGCGGCCGCACCCGGCCGGAAACCGCACAATCGAACTGCTCTTCGACACTCAGATGAGCGATGCCCCAATAGTCGGCGGTGGGGGAGTCAGCATCGGTGGGGACAAATCCCACCTCCACCCACATTGTGTCGGCCCGCATTAGCCGGGTCAGTACCGCCGACAAGGCCGCATCCGAGCCAACAACAACGACCCGGAGCGGGTCACTAATAGGCTGAGGGGCATATTGTGGGGTACCCAAATAGGCCACATCGGGTTGGGCCGCGATCTCCGCCAAACTGGGGGTGGGATCCTCCGGCAGCACCTCGGCGGCCAGTGAGTCCAGGGCTTTTAATTCCTGGCGAGTGGGCACGGCCCCGACGTCGATAAGCTGTGTGGACGGGGGGACCGCAATATCAGTGCCGCAGCGCAGCACCACTAACCGCATTACTGGGCGAACCGGGTGTCGGGGAACTTCTTATCCAGCGACTCAAAGAAACTCATGGAGGTAGCAATACCGCAGTCAAGGGATTGCTTGAGCTGCAAATCGCTGGCCCCATACTCCATGTCAATGTTCAACTCGGTGCGCACGCGCACCGCACCGTTGTCCTCCACCGTGATATAGGTTTTCGGCCACAACTTATCGCGGTTCCAATCGTTACACAGATCCACGAGGCGATCACGCATCTCAATCGGCGCGGTGACCTGCCAGGCGCCCCGCACCACCAGGATTTCCCGCTTCTCACCGGTGGCCAGCAGCGCAAACCCATTGCCGTCAAAGTTGGTGAACACGTCACCATCCTCGTCACGGTTAAACACCAGGTCTTTTGCCTTTAAATAGGCGGCGATCCGGTCGGCCGATAGCGGCTGCACAACATCCTCCCCGGAGGTGGGAATGATCCGCTCCACGCGGCCCGAAATGGAGGGGTTGTTCTCGCTCTGGTTGTTTTGGTCAGTCATGTGTAGTCCTTCAAGATTCTTGTCGTGATTCACCATGGTTCAACAGGAATTTTTACCACGGAGGAAGCGTAATAAATATACCGGAAATATACCTGGTTAATTTTAGGGGAATTTTCCGATAATCGGTATTGTGCAGACCCGGTTAAGGGTAAGGATTCCGGGTGAAAGATTGTTCAAACGTACTTTCCAGTGAGACTTTACCCTTCTTTGACTTCACTACCAGTCCCGTCTTCGTAATATCAATCGTGGCATCGTCATTAACAATCTGAAACGTGCCGGTATCAGTGTCGCTGGAGGTCACTTCTTTGCGGTAAATTTCCGGCATATAGTCGTGCGTGTAATACAGTTTGCCGGACTCCGCAGACTCGCAAATGAGAACATGTTTTCCACCGGTCGAAATCGACGCAAACTTCCACTTGTCGCTGGCTAAGCAACCCAGCGAATCAAAACCGGTCTCTTTCAGCCCCGCATCCGACACAAGTTTGCGGTACGCTTCCTCCTCCGCCGACACCGAAGTGGTCGTGGGGGTGGTGCTGCTTGCCGACGTCGAAGTCGCAGAGGTGGTTGTTGCCGATGTTGCGCTCGTGCTTGTTGACGTTGCAACGCTTGTCGACGTTGCCGGCGGCGCCACCGGTGCTGGTGGGGCGGCCGCCTGGGTGCGGTGCTGCATCAATAACACCACCACGACGGCGGCCAAGGCCACAACGGTGAGAATCAGAAAAATAATCACCGCAATGAGCACACCCCGGCCGCGGCGTTTCTTCTTCTGCGAAGGCGGGGGTGTGGGTGGTGCTATCGGCTCAACCGGGACGGTGGGCTCGGGCGGTGGTTGTGACTGTTGGGGTTGCTGCGACTGCTGATAGTGGGCATGAATTACCGACTCGTCAATCTTGCCGAACTCGGCGGTTGGGGGCGTGGATTCCACCGGCTGAACTGGGGGAATCCGACCATCGTTGCCATATCGACCGTAGCGGCTATAAATATCGTCATAAATGTTTTTAGGCTTATCTCTGTCATCCGACATCTATCAATATCTCTCATGAAAAACTCTGCTACTACTTATGCAGGCTACTGCATTTTCCGGTTTGCCCGTCGAAAAGCAGGTGTAGAACCGGCCAAGCAAGGTAGAATGATGCAACGTCTTCACTGGATATAAGTTAAGGACGTGTTACTTTCATGGCAGCAATTGTCATTGTCGGTGCCCAATGGGGCGACGAGGGGAAAGGGAAAGCCACCGATATCCTCGGCGGCCTAGTCGACTATGTGGTCAAACCCAACGGTGGCAATAACGCCGGGCACACGGTGGTTGTCGGCGGCGAAAAATACGAGCTCAAACTGCTCCCCGCCGGCGTGCTCTCCGAAAACGCCACCCCCATTCTTGGCAATGGTGTGGTCATTAATCTCGAAGCCTTGTTTGCGGAAATTGATGGGCTCACCAGCCGCGGCGCCGATGCCTCCCGGCTGCGGATCTCCGCCAACGCCCACCTGGTCGCCCCTTACCATCAGGTACTCGACCGGGTGCAGGAACGATTCCTCGGCAAACGCGCCATTGGCACTACCGGCCGCGGCATTGGGCCCGCCTACGCGGACAAAGTATCCCGCGTGGGTATCCGCGTCCAAGACATTTTCGACGAATCCATTCTGCGGCAAAAAATCGAATCCGCCCTGGACGTGAAAAACCAAATCCTGGTGAAACTCTATAACCGGCAGGCTATCGACGTGGAAGAAACCGTACAATACTTCCTCAGCTATGCCGACCGGCTGCGCCCCATGGTCATCGACGCGGAACTCGTGCTCAACCAGGCCCTGGAGGCAGGGAAGCACGTGCTCATGGAGGGTGGCCAGGCCACCATGCTCGATGTGGACCACGGCACCTACCCCTTTGTGACCTCCTCTAACCCGACTGCCGGCGGCGCCTGTGTCGGC
>CAJZGD010000145.1 GCA_915275065.1 uncultured Corynebacterium sp.
GGGAGTTTCTTCGTCGGCGGCCGCCACGTTGCCACCGGGCGCGACAGCGAACGAGGATGACGCATCACCGAACCCAACGCCGAAACGGTCTGCGGATGCTGGGTCACGGCCCGATCCGCCATGGCGCCGGGATCGGAAGGCGCAGGAAGTAATTCGGGAAAATCCTGGTGCGTCATCATGGTTACCACCCTAAAACCCGTCCCGGACACCCCACCCAAGCATGCGAAAATTTGTTCGAGGACCGTTGGTTTTTTACGGATTTTCCTTAGGCAAGGTCTACGCTAGACAACGATGACTACTAACAGTGCCTTAACCGACCGCCCGGCAGAGAGAATCCCCAGAGAAATCTGGATTTTGGTGATTGCCGCCTTCATTATTACCTTGGGTTACGGATTCATTTCTCCCATCCTCCCGCAGCTTGCCACCAGCTTCGGGGTTGGTGCGGTTGCGGCCGGCGCCGTCATCTCCGCGTTCAGCTTCACCAGGCTCGTGTTTGCCCCCGCCGGCGGCAAACTTGTGAACAAACTCGGTGCCCGCTGGGTGTATATCACCGGTCTGCTCATCGTTGCCGTCACCACCGGCCTCATTGCCGCCGCCCAAGAGTATTGGCATCTTGTGCTCCTTCGGGGGCTTGCCGGGTTTGGGTCCACCATGTTTACCGTGTCCGCCATGGGGCTCATTGTGCGGCTTGCCCCGCCCACCATCCGGGGCCGCTGCTCTGGTGCCTATGCCTCTGGGTTCCTCTTCGGCTCCGTCTTCGGCCCCGCCTTGGGGTCGCTCCTCTCGGTCTTGGGGTTCCGCTGGCCGTTTCTCATCTACGGGCTGTTTCTGGCCTTGGCATCCCTCGTCGTGTGGCTGTCCATGCCCAAACACATTGGCAGCCGTGTGGCACAATCCCAGGACACCCGGCTGGAATTGGGGGTCATGGAGGCGCTTCGCCACCCCACCTACCGGGCCATTATCGTGACCTCGTTCGCCAACGGGTGGGTGAATTTTGGGGTGCGGGTTGCCGTGGTCCCGCTTTTCGTCGAGGCCACCTTCACCCACGGTGGCACCATTGCCGGCTACGTGCTCTCCGCCTACGCCGTGGGCAACGCCATCGCCCTGCAATTCTCCGGGCGCATTGCCGACGCCATTGGGCGAAAACCCCCTATTTATTGTGGGCTTCTCGTGGCGATGGTCTTCACCGCAAGTTTCGGGTTCACCCATAGCTTTGGGGTTCTCGTTGTGTTCTCCGCCTGCGCCGGCCTCGGGGCTGGGCTCAGCAACCCGCCCACCCAAGCCGCCCTCGCCGACATCATTGGTTCCGACCGAAACGGCGGGAAAACCCTGGCGGCCTTCCAAATGGCCGGCGACTGCGGCACCATTCTCGGACCCCTGGCTATCGGCTGGGTGGTGCAGCAATACGGTTACGAATACGCATTCCTCATTGCCGGGGCCGTCATCCTTGTTGCCCTCGGAACCTGGCTGCGGGCCAAGGAAACCCTCCACCGGCCATCCGACCTGGGTGATACCCAGCTCACGGAGGTTGTGGGTGCCGTCATTACCCGCGACGGCCGGATCCTTGCCGCCCAGCGCGCCGACACCCACATGTGGGAATTCCCCGGCGGCAAAATCGAAAACGGTGAAACCCCAAAGCAGGCCCTCAAACGGGAAATCCGTGAAGAACTCGGCTGCGTCATCACCGTCGGCGATAAAATCACCACAACCATTCACAATAATATTGCGCTCAGCACCTATCATTGCACCATAGAATCCGGTGAGCCCCAGGCCCTGGAGCATCAGGCCATCACCTGGCGGGTCCCGCAGCACCTTGCCGGACTTGATTGGGCGCCCGCCGACCTGCCCACCGTCGAAAAGCTCACCAGGATAAATCACATCTGATAAGACACGCGTCGTGCTGGTTCGCTATTAGCCACGAAATGGCGTACTGTGGTGCTGCAATGAGTATTACCGATGACGCTACCGGCAGCGCTTTCGAGCCGGACGAGAATAATGTAGTGTCGGAATCTCAGGAAACTTCGCAGGAAGTCACGCCCAATCCCATCACCCTCGACGAAATGGTTGTCGAGGAGCCGGGCGGCGACGACTCCAGGGTTGCGGACACTTCTGAGGCCACCGACTTTGATGAAAATGACTCAGAAGAAACCCCAGGTGCCAGCTTTGATACGCTGGGCCTTCCTAAACCTGTAGTCAAAGCAGTAGAAAATGTGGGGTTTGAAACCCCGTCACCCATCCAAGCCCAAACCATACCTGTTCTCCTCGACGGGCATGATGTGCTCGGCCTGGCCCAAACCGGCACCGGCAAAACCGCAGCATTCGCGCTGCCCATTTTGTCGCTTATCGACGCCGAAATCCGCCACCCCCAAGCACTCATCCTCGCCCCCACCCGGGAACTAGCCCTCCAGGTTGCCGACTCCTTCCAGGTTTTCGTCGACCACCTCGACGGCGATATTTCCGTCCTCCCTATCTATGGTGGCCAGGCCTACGGCATTCAGCTTTCCGGGCTGCGCCGCGGCGCCCAAATCGTCGTGGGCACCCCCGGGCGGGTCATTGATCACCTGGAGAAGGGCTCCCTCGATATTTCCGAACTGCGGTTCCTCGTCCTTGACGAGGCCGACGAAATGCTCAACATGGGCTTCCAGGAAGACGTGGAACGCATCCTTGCGGACACCCCGGAAGACAAACAAGTTGCACTGTTCTCCGCAACCATGCCCAGCGGGATTCGCCGGTTGTCGAAGCAGTACATGGACGACCCGCACGAGATTCAGGTCAAATCCGAAACCCGCACCAATACCAATATCACCCAGCGGTTCTTGAACGTTGCCCACCGCAATAAGCTGGACGCGCTCACCCGCATTCTCGAAGTCACCGAATTTGAGGCCATGATCATGTTTGTGCGCACCAAATTCGAAACCGAGGAATTGGCCGAGAAGCTGCGCGCCCGCGGTTTCAACGCAGCCGCCATCAACGGCGATATTGCCCAGCAGCAGCGCGAACGCACCGTTGAACAGCTGAAGGATGGCCGCCTCGATATTCTCGTGGCCACCGATGTGGCCGCCCGCGGCCTGGACGTGGAACGCATCTCCCACGTTTTGAACTACGACATTCCTTCCGACACGGAATCCTATGTGCACCGCATTGGTCGCACCGGACGTGCCGGTCGGAGCGGTGAGGCGATTTTGTTCGTCACCCCCCGGGAGCGCCGCTTCCTGCGGAATATTGAGCGGGCCACCAATGCGCCCCTGCAGGAAATGGAATTGCCCACCGTCGACGAGGTCAATGAGTCCCGCAAGGCCAAGTTCGCGGACTCCATCACCGAATCTTTGGAAAACACCCAGGTGGCGGTGTTCCGTAACCTGGTCAAGGCCTATTCGGAACAGCACGACGTGCCACTAGAAGACATTGCCGCAGCCCTGGCCACCCAGGCCCGGGCCGGTGACGAATTCCTGATGACGGAGCCGCCGGTGGAGAAGCGCCGCAATCGGCGAGACCGCGACCGGAACGATCGTGGCGACCGGGGCTATGATCGGTTCGACCGGGACCGGGATGATCGTCGCGGCGGCTACAACCGGGGCGACCGTGGGGATCGGGGTGGCCGGGGTCGGTTCGACCGGGGCAGCCAAGACATGGAAACCTACCGGTTGGCCGTGGGCAAGCGGCAGCATGTGCGCCCAGGTGCCATCGTTGGTGCCCTGGCAAACGAGGGTGGCCTGTCCAACAAGGACTTTGGTCGCATCACCATCGGTTCGGACTTCACCCTGGTGGAGTTGCCCAAGGGGTTGCCGAAGTCGGTGTTTGATAATCTGCGGGACACCCGCATTTCTGGTCAGCTGATTCACATTGAAAAAGACACCGGCGGTCGGGGCCGCGGCGGCTACAACCGGGGCGACCGCGGTGACCGTGATTGGGATGATCGCGGGGATCGCGGCGGCCGGGGTGGCTACAACCGCGACCGGGGTAACGGTGGCCGAAACCGGGACCGAGGCGACTGGAACGATCGTCGCGGTGGTTACAACCGGGGTGACCGCGGGGATCGCGGCGACCGGGATCGGGGCGGCTACAACCGGGATCGGGGCGACCGCGACTGGCGGGATTAACCCCACACCAGCCACATCAGGCATGTGATACACAGTTGGCCCACCACACACCCAGTGGTTTTCACCGAGACGGGTGCGTGGTGGGCCATGCCATGTCTTGGGGCAGGTAGCGGGTGGCGGAAAATCCTATTTGAGCCGGTAGCCGGACCCCCGAACCGTCTCCACCTTGTCGGCGCCGATCTTCTTCCGCAGGCTGCGGATATACACATCCACTACGTTCGAACCCGGATCGAAATCCATCCCCCACACCTGGCTGAGCAATTGGCTGCGGGAAAGAATTTGCCGGGGATGCCGCATGAGGGTCTCTAACAGACCCAATTCCCTACGAGAGAGGTCCCGCCATTTGTCGTCGATAAGCACCCTATGGGCCCGCAAATCCAGCACCATGCCGTTATGGTGAATCTGGGTGCTGTTCGCCCCATTCATGTCCGGGTTGCTTTCGGCCAGGCGCAGCCGCACCCGGGCCAGCAGCTCGGCGAACTGGAATGGTTTGGGCATGTAATCGTTGGCACCACCTTCTAGGGTGCGCAGCCGGTCCTCTAAGGCGGTGCGGGCAGTGAGTACAATGATGGGTAAAGTAGTGCCCAACGATCGTAACTGTTCGAGAATGTCGGTGCCGTCCATATTGGGCAGGCCCAGGTCAAGTATCATGAGCTGGTAGGCGCCGGACCTAGCCATGCCGAAAGCCACGGGACCATTGTCGGTCACGTCACAGGAATAGCCTGCGGACTCTAGGCCTCGGGCAATGAATTCTGCAATCCCATTATCATCCTCAGCGATTAAGATACGGCTCATTTAATACTCCTTATAAATATCAATGATTTCTGATTGGATTGGGGGAATAGTTGCAGGGAAAGTGATACCAAATGTCGAGCCCAGGCCTGGTGTCGAGTCTACCCAAGCATGCCCACCGTGCGCTTCGGCGATCACTTTAACAATGGAAAGCCCCAGTCCGGCGCCTTTCTTCGGTACCTGGTCGGAGGATGGGGATTGTTCACCCCGATTGAATCGGTGGAAGAGGATCTCTTGGGTTGCATTATCAATGCCGGGACCGAAGTCTCGGACGCTGAAACCAACCTGACCGTCTTTATTTGTGGATCCAATGATGATGGGGGAATCATCATTGGTATATTTCACTGCGTTGCGGGTTAATTCCAGAATAGCCTCGGTGATGCGCTGCGCGTCCGCTAACACAAAACCTTCGGCAATTTCGGTGACCTTGGCCCGGCCGCCGGAGACCATGTCGGCCTTGTCTTCAATGTCGATCGTGAGTTCGGTGAGGTCGATGGGCTGCATGTGGAGGAAGCTGGGGCCGTCCGCATCGGCAATGGCGAGGGTCAATAGGTCGTTGACCATGCGGGTCATGCGGTCGAGTTCGTCCATGCACAGTTTGATGCTGCGTTCCCGCTGCTCATGGGTGGCGGTGTCGAGAAGTTCCAGGTGGCCGCGGATGACGGTGATGGGGGTGCGCAGCTCGTGGCCGGCATCGTCGACGAATTGCCGTTGCGCCTTATATGCGGTGTCGATTCGATCAAGCATTCGGTTGAAAGTACCAGCCAGGTCGGCGATTTCGTCTTCGCCGTCGACGGGGACGCGGGAGGTGAGATCGGAGTCGGTGATTTGGTTGGCAATATTGCGGAGGGTCCTGATGGGGTTAATGATCTGGTTAGCAATAAGCCAGGCGATAATCACGGCTATGAGCATGACCACCAGCCCTAGGGTTGTGAGCAGCTGGGTTTGGGTGGTGAGATTGCGGTACAGGTCGTCGGTGAACACCACGGTGGCGAAATAGTCGGGTTTGTCCTGGCCGGGGGTGGTGATTTCGACTCGTGCCCAGTGCATGTTATTGGTGATACCGGAGTTGCTGGATCCGGTGAACATGTCTTTTAAGAGTTGATCTCGTTGCTCTTTGGGCAGGTTGGTGAGTTTTTCTTTGTCGACGCTTTGTTGTACTATGCGGCCTTTGTAGACGCCGAGGAGGATTTGGTCACCCTGGGGGAGTTCTTGGGTGAGGTAGGCTTCGATTAATTGGCGGGCATTGGTGTAGGTAGTAGGGGAGTCTTTGACAAAGGAGTTGAATTCGGAGATTTCCTGTTCCACCGCCTTATTGGCAGAGTCGTGGATTTCGCCGCGGCGTACTGCGTCGGTGAGGTAGAGGACCGAGGACAGCGCGGTGAAGACGACAAGCATGATCCAGGCAATCATGCGGGATCTGATGGATTTGAGCACCTTGGCATTGGGGGAGAGTCGGGAGGGGAGCCCGGCCGGCAGCCGAGAAGACAGCACCGTGGTGTTAGGGGTGGAAAGGTGTCGAGCCATGATTACCCCAAGTTAATATTGAGATCGTGATAATTCAGTGGGGGGTTGGGGATCACAATATTAGGCAGGCCTCCTGGCAGGGGAATTTGCGGAACACCGGGGATTTGCAATTGCGGATTAGACCCCTGATTGGGGTTACCTGCGGGGGGTGCGGCGGGGGCCGCGG
>CAJZGD010000146.1 GCA_915275065.1 uncultured Corynebacterium sp.
TGTCGCCGACGCGGGCCAGGTTGAGTTGTTTCAGGCCGGCGCCGGCGCCGATGAAGTCGGCCACGAAATCGTCGGCCGGCTCCCCCAGGATGCGTTCTGGGGTGTCGTATTGCACGATGCGGGCGCCTTCGTCGAAGACGGCAATCCAGTCACCCAGCTTGGCGGCCTCGTCAAAGTCGTGGGTGACGCACACAATGGTTTTGCCGAGTTCGGATTGGATATTGATGAGCTCGTCCTGGAGGCGTTGGCGGGTGATCGGGTCGACGGCGCCAAAGGGTTCGTCCATGAGGAGTACCGGCGGGTCGGCGGCCAGGGCCCGGGCCACACCGATGCGTTGTTGTTGGCCACCCGAGAGCTCCTTCGGGTAGCGGTCCCTATAGGTTGCCGGGTCCAGGGAGACCATGGTGAGGAGTTCATCCACCCGCTCGGCGATGCGGGCTTTGTCCCACTTCAGCATTTTCGGCACGATGGCAATATTGGCACCCACCGTGAGGTGCGGTAAAAGGCCCCCGGATTGGATGACGTAGCCGATATTGCGGCGAAGTTTATCGCCGTTCATGTCGCTGACGTCTTCGCCGCCTATGATGATGCGGCCCTCGGTGGGTTCGATGAGTCGGTTAATGAGTTTTAAGGTGGTGGTTTTACCGCAGCCGGACTTGCCGACAAACATGACTACTTTGCCGGCCGGAATTTCCAGGGTGAGCTGGTCGACGGCGGGTTTGTTATTGCCGTAACGTTTGGTCACGTTTTCCAATAGGATGGCGGCGCCACCACCGGAGTCGCTGGTGAGGTCGGTGGATTCGATCTGGTCGGTAAGTTGATTAGACACGGATGCCCCTTGAAATAGTGAAACGTCCCAGCAGGATGAGTGCGAGGTCTAAAAGAAGTGCAAGAATGACGACGGCAATGACACCGGTTGCCACGGATTCGAAAGAGTTGGCGCCTCCCAGTCGGGACAGGCCGGAAAAAATATAGCCGCCGAGGCCAGGCCCCAATGCGTAGGCGGCGACGGCGGCAATGCCCATGGTCATTTGGGCTGATACGCGCATGCCGGCCAGGATCACCGGCCAGGCCAGTGGTAGTTCTACCCGGAAAAACGTATCAATGCGGCTCATGCCGATGCCGCGGGCGGCGCTGACAATGTTGGAGTCCACCTCGGATAGGCCCACGACCGCGTTCCGTAAAATAGGCAAGGTAGCAAAGAACGTGACGACGATCACCGCTGGCAGGACACCAAATCCAAAGGGAATGATGAGGATACCCACGAGGGCGAAGGAGGGGATCGTGAGCCCCACCGTGGATACGTTATTGGCCAGTGCGGCAAGTCGCGGGTGCTGATAGCTGAGTGCGGCACACACCACCCCAATGATGGTGGCCAGGATGAGACATTGCACCACTAGGCTGAGGTGCTGCCAACTATCTGCCAGTATGTGTGTCCAACGTTCAGCTATAAAATCTCTCATGGCTTTTCCTTGTTGCCGAATATTTCCCCGCATTCAAGGCTATAATCCGTGTCCCGGTCCTGCCATTTTGGCCGGTTTTTCCAGTCGCGAGTGGGGCCTATATCACATCTCAAACCAGTGGATAAACAGGCACTACCCATTTTAGGTATGATATGTATCACATTTTTCTGATGTGTGTCGTTTTGTGCCCGATTTTTGTTTCGACTACCCCCTTATTCGTCAGGAAAGCATGACAAATCGCACTTTCTCTAGGGATGGCGGAAAAGAACCGGAAGGGCGTCGATAAGCTATAAGTGATAGAAACCATCACCAACCACAGGATTTATCATGACCGAAGACGAACGACTAGCGCAGGAATACCTGGAAAAGCTACAAGAATCGGTAGGGCGCGGCGAAATCAGTCTTGCGGAATACGATCGACTCTCCGATCTGGCACTCAGCAACATTCCCACATCCTCGCAGGTAGCGCATGCAGAGCTTGCCAGGCGATCGGAGGGAATCCCCGTGATTCCCAGCGACCCAACCGTCTACGCCACCGCCCCGAAAGAGCAGAAGAGCGGGCTGGATCTGGCCATAAAGTCCCTCTTCGTCCTGTGGTTCATCGCCGTTGCCATTAACCTGGCGGTATGGCTAGGCGTATGCCTCACCGCCGGGCAGATCTACTATTTCTGGCCGATGTGGGTGATTCTTCCCGGAATCATATTCCCCGCCATCCACTGGCTGCGCGAATACCTTTAATGGGGCCAGGTTAGCGCTTCACCACGCTATTATTTTTGAAATTGATCTTGGCCTCACCAATGCCCGACAGCTTGCCTGTGTGCGTGGTTAACAATTCCGAAAACTGATTGCCCACAATCACATTGTCGGCGATCACGGCGTCGTTGATATTGCCAACCAATCGTTCCTTGCCGCTCCGGCCAGGGGAAACCTCGGCGCCAACATAAATCACGGGAACATTTTTATTCCGCGGCGTGAATTCATTTCCCGAAATCACAGTCCCGTTTAAGTCTCCCCTACCACCATGGTAGGGTTCCTTAGGATTATCCACCGGACTAGGCACACCATTCTTATCGGGAACATAGGAATGCTCATTAGGGCCCGGCTTACGCAGATTCGTCTCCGACGACCTGCCATCCCAAATGGATTCCACATCCACCATGGCCCGCTTCGCCCAACCGTCGATCCTATTCCCCACAAACTTGGTGTTATGCGAATCCGTGCCCACCAGTAAAATCCAGCTCGGGCCGGACTTATTATCCCCCTTCACCGTCACCGAATTACGCTCAAACGTCGTGTTATCGCACCCCTGATATGCCTGCAATAAGCCCTGCCCCACAGACACATCCGAGGAAATCGTATTGTCACGCACCACATTATTATCCGAATCGTAGGCAATATGCACCCCGGAGGAAATGCTATTGGTGAGCTGATTCTGCTCCACCAGATTATTATTGCTGCTGTTTTGGATGGAAATATTGCGGGTATTGGCTGTCACCTCATTGCCGCGGATCACGCTATCGCTCACCCCGGAAAAGCTAATGCCATAGTAGCCGCCCCTAATGCGGTTATTGACAATGGTCAACCCGGTAAAACCCGCGATCGGCCGACTGACCGTGCCATTGGTCGCATACCGTTCCCACACTGGGCTGCGGCTCCCCTTCACCGGGTTATCGGACTCGTCCCTGGTGGCGGTGGCCACGATCGACAGCGAATGCCCCACCTGGGCCCGCTCCCCCTCGGTGTTATTAATGAAGTTATCGGCGACGGTAATGTTCTTCACCAGCCGATCGGTGGCGGACATTTCCACCGCCCGATACGTCAAATGGTTAAAAACAATCCTACTGACCTCGATGTTTTCCCCACCGTCGACCATGATGCCCCGCGTGTAGGGGGCGCTCGCCAGGTTGAGCGTCATGTCGGTGATCTTGCAGCCCACGGTGTCGTGGGTGGTGGCAAACACGGACTTCGGCGCATCCGCCTGACCCCGCATATTCACGGTGATTTGCGCACCCTTGGCGTCGAAATATTGCAGCCCCTTGGGCAGGGTGATTTGATCCGTCACCACATATTTTTGGGCCGGGCTCAGCGTCACACCCAAACCCCGCTGCGCCGCTAAATCCACGGCCTTCTGCAGGTCCCGGGTACTGTCGCCGCCATTGGCGCCGAGGGCAAGCACCGGCACGACCTCTTCGAACTTGGCCCCATATGTCACCCCGGCAATGGTTACCGTGGCATCGGCACCCTTTTGCTTGTCGACGTCGCGGACGAACCGTACATTGGTATACCCGTCCGTCACCACCACGTTTTGCTTGGCGGTATTCAGGGCCTGTGCGGCCGAAATACTCCCCACAACAGCTGTGTCGAAGCTTTCCTCGATCTTCTCCGCTTTCGGGGTTTTACCAGTAAGTTTCCGCTCGGTCAGCTCGGTATTTTCTTCAGAAGCGTGCTCAGGTTCCTCTGTTTTGTTATTACTGAAAAACTTACTTAGCAATGAGAGGAAGCTTGACCCACTACTAGTCTCGGGCAAATCCATGGCCTGAGCAGCAGGTATCGGCGTCACAGCAAACAGCATGCTGACGCACAGACCAGCCACCATTCGCATAATCCAGCGTGACTGCGGTCGCATAAGTACCAGCTCCTCGGGGCAAGAACACCATTGTTTTCTAACGCCCCACAGCCTAGCTGTTACTCATGAGAGCCAGTCACACTTTTGCGTTTTTTAATCAATTTTTTGTAACAATTTTAGATTGACTGCAATTATCTTGGCCTGAAGTCAGGATAATCACAGAAAACCTATGTATATAGCATAATTGCAGTACTTTTTGGGGGTGCCGCGAATTTTCTCGCATGCAATCGCATGTCGCTCACACCCCCACCACAATTTACTACTTCTTCATCGAACCGGTCTCGGCAAACCGCTGATGGAACGAGAAGGCCGTGGCCAGATCGTGTGGGGTTTGCAGCATCTTCCGATCCGTGGCCAGCTTCACAGCCCGCTCATAATACTCTTCCAAAAGCGGCCGGTAATCCGGGTGAGCCAGCGCAATCATCTTCGGCACCCGCTGCCGCGGTGCCAAACCCCGCAGGTCAGCGTAACCGTATTCGGTAATGACCACCTTGACGTCCTGCTCCGTGTGGTCCACGTGCGACACGAACGGCACAATGGCCGAAATGTCGCCGCCCTTGGCGAACGACGGGGTGATGAACGACGAAATATAGCCGGCACGAGTGAAGTCACCCGAACCACCCACACCATTCATCATCCGGGAACCAATCACATTGGTGGAATTCACATTGCCGTAAATATCCGCCTCAATCAGACCATTGGTGCAGATAAGCCCCAACCGCCGAATTACTTCTGGGTGGTTCGAAATCTGCTGCGGGCGCAGAATAATCTGCTTGGAATACCGGGAGGCCTCATTATTCATCCGCTCCGCATACTCCGGCGACAGCGAGAACGACGTGGCCGAGGCAACCGTCATCTTGCCGGCATCAATGAGATCGACCATGCCATCCTGAATCACCTCGGTGTAGGCCTGAATATTCTCAAACTTGGAATCAAGCAGGCCACTCATCACAGCATTCGGCACATTCCCCACACCGGACTGCATGCGGTAACCATCATAGGTCAGCCGACCTGCGGCAACCTCGCCCTCCAGGAAATCCAGGAAGTGGCCGGCAATCTGCTTCGACTGCTCGTCGATAGGCTTAAACGGCGCATTGCGGTCCGGCAAATCGGTCTCGACAACCGCAACCACCTTATCCACATCAATATCAATATAGGTGGTGCCAATGCGCTGGCCGGGGCTCGTGATCGGAATCGGCTGACGGTTCGGCAGCGGCGTAATGCGGTAAATGTCGGCCATGCCCTCAAGCTCCAGGGACTGCCACGAATTCACCTCGATAATGATCTTCTCGGCCGCATCCAAATACTCCACATTATTGCCCACGGACGACGACGGGACGATCGCACCATCTTCGGTGATCCGAACCGCCTCCACAATGGCGACGTTCATCTTGCCGAAGAAGCCCTCTTCCACATACATGCCCGACTCGGACAGGTGGTAATCCGCATACAGCGTGGTGCCATCATTGATCTTGCTGCGCATCACCGGATCCGACTGGTAGGGGGTGCGGAACCGAACCGCATCCGCCTCAGCCAACACCCCATCGCAGTCAGGGGCGGTCGAAGCACCGGTGAACAGGTCAATCATAAACTCATCGCCACGGGCATGAGCCTCCTTGGCCCGCTGCGCAATAGCGGCAGGAAGCACCTTCGGGTAACCAGCACCAGTGAAGCCCGAAATGCCAACCTTGTCACCATGATTCACGAACTGGGCGGCGTCATCAGCCGACATGACCTTGCCCGCAAGCTTGGCATTCGCAATGCGTTCCGACATGAAATTCCTCCTATGAAACTCCGCCCACAGGGTTGTGAGTACCCCTAAAGCAGAAAATTTTAGTTACGGAGACCACATTAACGTAAAACAATGGGTCCATGTGTGAATTTCCGTAATTACTTCCCAAAACACCGCCACAATGGCCCAAAATCACCTCAAGAATCAACCCATAAGCTACCCCCGCTACTACCCCTTTTCTCTGGTATCTGGTGACGAATCGGCGTTGGAAATTTTCCGCCCCGGCCGGCATCGGGAACAATGGCAACCGTGAGTGTAACAATCGGTTCCATCAAGTTAGCTTCCCCCGTGATCTTGGCCCCCATGGCCGGCGTCACCAATGTGGCATTCCGCACCCTCTGCCGCGAACAGGAGCTAGCGAAAACCGGAACGGTGTCGGGCCTATACGTATGCGAAATGATCACCGCCCGGGCTCTTGTCGAAGGCAACGAAAAAACACGCCACATGACAACCTTTGGTCCCGACGAACACCCACGCTCCCTCCAGTTTTACACAACCGACCCGGAATACACGTATAAGGCGGCTCGCATGGTGGCCGACAATGACCTGGCCGACCACATCGACATGAACTTCGGCTGCCCGGTCCCCAAGGTGACCCGCAAGGGCGGCGGGGCGGCGCTGCCGTGGAAGCGAGACCTGCTGGCGGCGATCCTCACCGAGGCGGTACGCGCCAGTGAGG
>CAJZGD010000147.1 GCA_915275065.1 uncultured Corynebacterium sp.
CCAAGCCCTCGACGGCGCCCGCGGTGCCAACGTCGACGGCGTCCCCGTCCACGCCGTACGCATCACCGGTATGGTCGCCCACGAAGAAGTCATCTTCGGCTCCCAAGGACAAACACTCATCATCCGCCAAGACTCCTACGACCGCATGTCCTTCATCCCCGGTGTCCTCCTCGGCGTACGCAACGTGGGCACCCACCCAGGGCTCACCGTCGGCCTGGAACACTACCTGGGAATCTAAACCATGGCGCAGGCATCACCCCTTCACGTGCAACTAGTGGCACACAGCCAATTCCACCCCCCAACCGATATTGGTTGGGAAACCGACGCAGCTACCGATCCAGAAGCGCTCGTTGAATTCGCAGGTCGTGCCTGCTACGAAACCTTCAACAAACCCAACCCTCGAACCCGAAGCAACGACGCCTACATCCGCCACATCATGGAAGTCGGGCACCTTGCCCTGCTGGAACACCCCACCGCCACCATCTATGTGCGCGGCATTTCCCGCGGGGCAACCCACGAACTCACCCGCCACCGGCATTTCAGCTTCTCACAACTCTCCCAACGCTTCGTCCACCCCGAAGAATCCGAAGTTGCCGTACCGAAACTCATCGCCGACGATGCGGAACTATCCCAAGTATTTTTCCGCGCCATCGACAACACCCGGCTGGCCTACGACGAACTGCTCGCCGCCCTGGAACTCAAACTACGTGATGAACCTAACGCGGTGCTCCGACGCAAACAATCACACCAGGCAGCCCAAGCCATCCTGCCGCGCGCCACCGAATCCCGCATCGTGGTCACCGGGAACTTCCGCACCTGGCGGCATTTCATCGGCATGCGCGCCACCGAACACACCGACGTGGAAATCCGGGAACTCGCCGTGGCCTGCCTAAAACTCCTCAAAACCGTCGCCCCCACAGTGTTCAGCGACTTTGAAATAGCTGCCCTTGCTGACGGAACGGAAATGGCAACCAGCCCCTACGTCACCGACTTTTAGGCACACTCAGCAGAAATTTATCTGCTAAGTTACAAGTAATCCACACAAACGGGGTAACCTTGTTGTTCATGAGCACAGGTTTGGCAGCGAAGACGGGTGCCGACGTATTCGGCACAATTTCCGTCGCAATGGTTACCCCCTTCACTACCACAAATAATGTGGATCTTGACAAAGCCACCCAGTTGGCCCGTCACCTTGTCGACCACGGTATCGATTCGCTAGTGCTAGCAGGCACTACCGGAGAATCACCCACTACCACGCTGTCGGAAAAACTCGACCTGCTCACCGCCGTCCGCCGCGAAGTCGGCGACAGCATCAAAATTATTGCCGGCGCCGGCACCAATAACACCGCCACGTCGGTAGAACTAGCACGCGCCTCAGCCCAAGCCGGGGCCGACGCCCTCCTGGTAGTAACACCCTACTATTCCAAACCAAGCCAGGAAGGCCTCTACCATCACTTTGCGACAGTTGCGCAGGCCACTGACCTGCCAGTATGCCTATACGACATTCCGCCTAGGTCAGTAGTGCCCATCGCCGCCGACACCATGCGTCGACTAGCTGAACTCCCCACCATCCAAGCCGTCAAAGATGCCAAAGGTAACATTGCCGAGGCAACCGCACTCATTGCGGAAACCGGCTTGGCCTGGTACTCCGGTGACGACCCCCTCAACCTTCCCTGGCTGAGCGTGGGCGCCACCGGATTCATTTCGGTTATCGGACATCTCGCACCGGCACAACTTGTCCAATTACATCAATCGTTTAATAACGGCGACCTTGCCCAAGCACGCAAGATCAACGCTTCACTCAACCCACTGGTAGCAGCCCAAGGAAAACTAGGCGGAGTCACCATGGCCAAGGCCGGCCTCAAACTCCAAGGCCTCAACATGGGGATTCCTCGCCTACCAGTGATGGCGGCACCCACGGAAGAGATCGAAGCGCTGCGCCATAACATGGAAAAAGCTGGAGTTTTATAATATGACTGAACCCCGTAGTCGTTCCCGAAAGGTCACCCGTAAAGCGGGACCACCGGAGGCTGCTGAATCGCCGGTATTCCAGGCACCCACCGCTGCGAAAACCGCAGCAAAAACCACGCCCAAAAACCCAAAAACTGGTGCGACGAAAACCACCGCAACCAAAACTGGTGCGGTAAAAACCACCACGAAAACCACCGCATCCCAAAAAACCGGTGGCACTAAAACCCTGAAAAAACCCACCGGTCGGAGCTCGGGACCTGTCGGGCGGGACAACCGTAACCGGCGTAATGTGGTTAAATCCATGCAAGGCGCCGACCTGACCGGGCGGCTGCCCTTTCCGAAAAACCCACCCAAAAACGGGCTGCGCATCTATGCCCTCGGTGGTATATCCGAAATCGGCCGTAACATGACCGTTTTCGAATATAATAACCGCCTTCTCATCGTGGATTGCGGTGTGCTTTTCCCCTCCTCCGGCGAACCCGGAGTCGACCTCATCCTGCCTGACTTTGGGCCCATCGAAGACAAAATCGGCAATGTTGATGCTCTCGTCATCACCCACGGGCATGAAGATCACATTGGCGCCATCCCCTGGCTGCTGAAACTCCGGCCCGACCTGCCGATCATCGCCTCGAAATTCACCCTGGCCCTGATCGCCGCCAAATGCCGGGAACACCACCAGCGGCCCAAACTCATCGAAGTCAACGAAACCTCCGTGGAGAACCGGGGACCGTTCAACCTTCGCTTCTGGGCGGTCAACCACTCTATACCCGACTGTCTCGGCGTTGCCATTAAAACCAAGGCGGGCCTTGTCGTCATGACCGGCGACATTAAACTCGACCAAACCCCGCCCGACGGTCGACCCACAGACCTGCCGGCCTTGTCCCGACTCGGCGACGAAGGCATCGACCTGTTCCTGTGCGACTCCACCAACGCCACCACTCCCGGAATTTCCGGCTCTGAATCCGCCATCGCCCCAACACTCAAACGCATCGTGGCGGACGCCAAACAACGCGTCATTCTCGCCTGTTTCGCTTCCAACGTGTATCGGGTGCAGGCCGCGGTGGATGCGGCTGTTGCCGCTGGCCGTAAGGTGGCCTTTAATGGTCGCTCCATGATCCGCAACATGGAAATCGCCGAAAAACTCGGCTACCTGCGGGTTCCCCGTGGCACCATTATCAGCATGGATGACGCCACCAAGATGGCACCCCACAAGGTTATGCTCATCACCACCGGCACCCAAGGTGAACCCATGGCTGCCCTGTCTCGCATGGCGCGCCGGGAGCATCGGCAGATCACGGTGCGTGATGGTGATGTGATTGTGCTGAGCTCGTCGTTGGTGCCCGGCAATGAGGAAGCGGTGTTTGGCGTGATCAACATGCTGGCCCAGATTGGTGCCACGGTGATTACCAATAAGGATGCCAATGTGCACACTTCGGGCCACGGCTATTCCGGGGAACTGCTGTTCCTCTATAACGCGGCGCGGCCGAAGAACGCCATGCCGGTGCATGGCGAATGGCGGCATTTGCGGGCCAATAAGGAGCTCGCTATTGCCACCGGTGTGGACCGAAACCAGGTGGTGTTGGCCCAAAACGGTGTTGTGGTTGACATGGTGAACGGCAAGATTTCCGTCGCCGGCCAAATCCCCGTGGGTAACCTGTATGTGGACGGTGTCACCATGGGCGACATTGACCAGGAGGTTCTTGACGATCGCACGTCGATGGGGGAGGGGGGCCTGATTTCGATCACCGCCGTGATTGACAACCGCACCGGCCGCCTGTTGGAGCACCCAACGGTGCATGCGAAAGGTTTCTCCGATGATGCGAAAACCATGATGCCGGAGGTCCAGAATCTGGTGGAGAACACCATGAATGATTTGGCAGCTGAGGGCGAGAACGATCCCTACCGCATGGTGCAGCACCTGCGCCGGAAGGTGTCACGGTATGTGGAACAGACGTGGCGGCGTAACCCAATGATTATGCCTACCGTTGTTCCCATGAGCTCGGATGTGCATTCACCCATTGATGATGATGAGGTGAAGCGCAGCCGCCCCAGCCTCTAAGCTGCTCCGGCAGGTTATACCTAGAGGTAGCCTAGGAGCTAATTAAAGTCATGTCGCCTGATGATTACACTGTGTGACATGACTTTTTCTGATGTGCAACGCCATAAACTCGTCCATTTGCTGCGTGAGGTTGGTCCAGATGCGCCCACACTCTGTGCGGGGTGGACAACACTGGATCTGATCATACATTTGGTGATTCGGGAGAATTACCCATTGGCAGCTGCGGGAATGATGGTGCCGCAACTATCGGCCAAGTTGGAGGCCCAAACTCAGCAGTTGAAGGCTACCGTGCCGTATGCCGAATTAGTGGATCGGTGGGAGCGGGGATCACGGTTGTGGCCCGTGGCGAAGACTGACCGATGGTTGAATGTGGTCGAACATTTTGTGCACCATGAGGATGTTTCCCGAGCCCAGCCGGGGAAAGCGGACCAGCCGCAGCATCTGGATCGGGCGGACGAACAGGTGTTATTGCGTGGCCTGAAGACCATGTCGAAGATGTTGCTTCGTTCTTCGACGGTGCCGGTGGTGGTGCAGCCCGATGGGTGGTCGCGGGTGGTGGTGCATGATGAGCGTGGGGTGGCGCAGAATGGCAGTGGTGTGGCGACCGTCAGCGGCCCGGTGGGGGAGCTTGTTTTATGGATGTTTGGTCGTGATGTTGCACAAGTAACGGTGGATGATTTATCGGCGGGTATTCGTCGTTCACAAGTGTAGCTTTACGCGTGTGCGTGTGGTGCGGAAACCCTGGTGAGTTGATGTGTGGAGGGGGCAGGTTTCCCACTAGATTTTTCGCTATCGCCCCAAGACAATGTGGCAAAAATTTATTGTTGTCTTTCAGTGTTGCGTGAGTGAAAGCAGTGACATAAGCGGTTACACTGTGATGCATGACTGTCAGAAGCACTTCTTCGACGGGCGATGCGCAGGGTAGCCGCACGCCCCACCCCGACACTGGTGAATCCAGCTCCGCTAGCAGCTTGACGGGAGATGATGTGACATGTCCGACACAGTAAGTTCTACTTCTGGCCAGGATACGGGCTATGCTTCTCGACGGGCCGCAGCAACCTCTGGTGAACGAACCGGGTCTGCGGTTTCTGCAGTTGGAGCCGGCTTGACCGCGGCTTTTGGTGTGACCGCTCGTGGCTTAGGCAATGTCACCCGACTGGTAAAAAACCGTAAGGCATCGCGTGCGTCACATGATGCGGCAGATACTGAGGAGCTTAATGAGGTGGCCGGCAAAAAATCGACGAGCAAAAAGACGGCCGAAAAGAAGACCGCCAGTAAAAAGTCCGCAGGTAAGGGCGAGCAAGCGAAAGCAAAACCCGATTCTGATAGCGTCGGGCTGGCCCTCATTGCGTTGGCAGTGGTGTTAGGCGCATCCGTATGGTTCGAAGTTGCTGGGCCTATTGGTTCGGCAATCGCCACGATGACCTATCTGCTGACGGGGGCTGGTGCATTGATACTGCCTATTGCACTAGTCGTGTTGGCGGTCGCGCTCATGCTGGGCTACCAGCCACAGCCACAGAACCGCATGCGCATCATGAGGGGTTCAGCACTCATTATCGCCGCCATGTTGGGTTTATTGCAGATTATGGCGGGGAATCCTGCAGCGTGGAGCGATCGTATGCAGGCCGGTGGCGTCATTGGGTTTGTGATTGGTGGCCCACTGGCTGCCGGCTTTACCGAATTTCTGGCAATCCCACTGTTGCTGCTGTTGATAGTTTTCGGGGCATTGCAGGCAACTGGTATTAGCGTGCGGGAACTGTTCACCATTATCCGTAATTTTATAGAACGTCATCGTGATGATGAAGATTACGATGACTACTACGAAGACGATTACGACTATGTTGATGAGGAAATAGAGGCACGTGCTGCAGGTCGGCCAGCACCAATCCGCCGGCCCCGACGAACCCCGCGGCGTCAACAAGAGCGTTACGACGAGGAACCGTACGATGATTACGACGATTATGACGACTACAGCTATTCCGATGCGGAAACCTCGGCTTTCCCGCGACAGAACACTGAAGAACGCGAATTAACAACCGACACTGATGAATTCCCGCCGGTCACTGCCTCCCGGTCGGCACGATCCCGTCGCCGGCCGCGTTCCCATCAAACCATGCGCCCCGCCCAAGGTGCTGCCCAAGCAGCGGCAAAAGCCGTGTCGGATGTGGCCAAAGCCGCCGGCACCACAGCAACTGCGGCATCTGCAGCCGTTACCGGTGCCGCGGCGGCGAAAGCCAATACCACCGGTGCCGTTGCTGATGCGGTGACCGATGCTGCCGCGGATGTCGCATCCCAGACAGTGCGGTCTGCGGAAAAACTTGGTACTGCAGCGCTTTCCGGGGCCGCCGGTGTGGCAGACGCGGTGGCTCGATCGCAGAAGAACCTCCGTCAGGCCCAAGGCCGCCATGGCAACGACGCAACCGTGTCAAGCGATGCGGAGGCGGATACCGCACCCATTGCTGTGCGCCCAGTCCAGGAGGCCGCTAGCGCCGGTAAACATGCTGCTGACCCCGCCGATACGG
>CAJZGD010000148.1 GCA_915275065.1 uncultured Corynebacterium sp.
GAGCTGCCGATTGGTTGCATCGCGCAACGCGCTGGAGATGCTGATTTCCTGGGCGTCGGTGGGGGAGAGGTAGCCGGTTTCGATAAGGCCGTCGATGGGGGATTTGCCGAAGGTTTTACAAAGCTTAATCACGTTTTCCGCCGAAATATGATTGCGCTTCAACTGGCGGCTGATGGTGCCCCGGTCGATATCCGAGGCCTCTGCCGCTTGAGTGGGTAGGGGAGAACCCGGCAGGCTTAAAATCCAATCCCTCATATTCATGGATTTCATTATGCTATACGCCGCTGAACAGGGTGAACGGTATGCTATTACCCCTTTTTAGAGTGTAACAGTTGCTGGATTCATCATTTGGGGCCACAATGCAACTAATGGTTTAGCTATTCAAGGAGTTTTCATGTTTACCCGCGTTGATGATCGCCTGCACGACCACCCGAAATTCCTCAAATGCAGTCTGAGTGCCCGGGGACTGTGGATCACCGCGCTGTCCTGGGTGGGGGACAAACTCACCGACGGCTTCGTGCCCCACAGCTGCCTGGGGCGGTTGGGTGCCAGAAAGCGGGACGCCGACCGATTAGTAGAGGTGGGCCTATGGGAGCGGGGCGAATGCGACGGCGAGCCCGGGTATTGGTTTCATGACTTTGAGGACTGGAACAAGGCTGCAACCCATGCTGAAGTGCGGAAACGCGCTGGCCAAAACCGGTCCCGGGTGCTGAAACACCGCGCCCGACGCAGCGTCGTATACAAGCAGAGAACGCCGCAGCCCACGGTCACGGGCACGACTCCCGCGGATTGGTCGACGCCGGAGGATCCGCGCTGTCGGGATCATGCGAAACTACCGCGGGAGCATGTGCCGGCCTGTCGAGCATGCGGCCAGGCCAGGCAGTGGTTCGCCCAGCAGGCCATGGCGGAGAAGCAGGCGCGTCACGACGCTATTGCTTCGTGCGAATATTGCGATGATCGGGGATTGGCGACCACCCAAGACACCGCCGGAAATGATGTGCTTATTCGATGTCCCCACAGTGGTCCGCTGCCGATCATCCCCGCACCCGAGCCGGTTGTGCATAACCCGCCGCCTCCCGAGGTGCGGGCCTGGTTTGATAAGCAACACTCCACTAGGCGGCCCGCATTGACGGGGTGAGGGGTGCGGTTATGCTCCAGCCAGTATCAAGAGCAAGGTGAAGAAGAAGAAAATAATCAGCCATTTGAAGATGGTCAATACCGATGCGATCATGAGGATTGGGCTTCGTTCGGTCCAGCCAACACGGAGTCCATAACCGACAGCGGTGCCAAGGAGCAGATAATATAGCCAAGACACCAATGCCGGGTATTGATCGTCGATGAGCGATTCATGGTACCCCAGCAACCATAGTCCAAACCCAGAGCCAAGTTTTGGGTCGGCTATCCAGCACAAGGCTATGAGCGTCCAGGCGATTGAGATCCGGTTGATTATAGACATAATTGGTGGCAATGGTTGTTATTCCGGCAGGTTACGTGGTCGCTGCGCCTGGGCTGGGCGTGACGCTTCGTTGGAGCGCATCCTTTGCCCCGGCCCATGGGGCGTAGCCATCCCACATGGCCGAAATGATGGTGGACCAGTGAAAAAGGCCGCGCCGTTTCAATAATTCCTCGTCGGAAAGGGCAAACGTGTGAGCCCGACTGTTCGAAAGAGCGAAAAATTTACCGTCATTAGCCACCATGTACGCGAGGATACCACCATTATGAAGCGGCGTCTTGTAGTGTTCTATTGTTTCCAACCCAAGTGGGGTGGGCAGATGGGCCAGGTCAGACCATTGCCGCCCCACTTTCCCTACCTCAGACCAACCACCGTTTTGCGCTGGTGGAGGCGGCAATGAAATTGCTGAAGGGGCCGCCGGCGTCGGCAAGCTCCGGGAAGGTGCCGGATTCTACGATGCCATAACCGTTGGTGGGGTCGTCGTCAAGCTTGCCGAAAACAATGACCTGGTCGGCATCCCGAATCGTCGACAGGCGGTGGGCAACCACAATCACGGTGCGGCCGCGGGTGAGTTCCTTCATGACGGCGGTGATCGCCGCCTCGTTTTCGCCGTCGAGGGCGGAGGTGATCTCGTCGAGCAGCAGAATGGGGGCATCTTTAATAAAGGCTCGCGCAATGGAAACCCGCTGGCGCTCGCCGCCGGACAGTTTCAAACCACCCTGCCCCACCTGGGTGTCCCACCCGTCCGGCAGGGACGCGATCACCTGGTCGAGGCGAGCGGCGCGGGCAGCGGCCTCCAGCTCCGCATCGGTGGCGTCGGGGCGGGCCATGCGCACATTCTCACGAATAGTTGTGTCAAATAGATACACGTCCTGGAACACCATCGAAATATTGCGCATGAGTGTTGGGGTGGGAATAGTGCGAACGTCCGTACCGCCGATCTGCACGGAGCCGGAATCCACGTCCCAAAACCGGGCGATGAGCCGCAGCATCGTTGACTTGCCGCAGCCCGACGGGCCCACCAGCGCCGTCATTGTGCCCTGCCGTGCTGTGAAATTCACATTGTGAACGACTTTTCGCTCCGGCACATAGCCGAAATTCACATCCGTCACGGTGATCATGGTGGAATCCAGGTTGGTGACCGCCTGCTCCGGGGTCGGCTCGGGGAGCGGCTCCGCGGTGAGAATCTCGTTGACTGTGTGCAACGCCGCCTCGGACGCATGGATTTCCGTGCCATACATGACCGACAGGGTGAGCGGCTGCACCACCCGCACGGAGATGACCGCGATCACAATATAGCTGATGGGGTCCAGGTCCATCCGAAGCATAAACACCAAACCAGCGATAATAACCAGGGCAAATGCCGTCTGGATAATGCTGGAATAGGCGATGTTCGGGCGACCCTTTGCGCGCAATGATGCATGGACCGTGTCGTTTTCCCGAGCCAAGGCATCCTCCAACAGTCCCCACCCCCGTTGGGTCACCCCATTGGCGCGTAAAATTGGTTGCAGGCGAGCGTATTCAATGAGCCGTCCGGCAGAGTTAGCAGCCGCCTGAGCTTGGACCTCATCCACCTTTACGATGGATTTTTGCATGTACAACCAACCCCACCGCAGCAATGGAACGCACGCAATCATAATGAGCGCCAGCCGCCAATCCACGATCAACACCGCAATCACAATGACCGCGGGAGTCACAAACTGCTTGACCAGGGCGGGAATAATGATGGAAGCAACATG
The DNA here is from genome assembly GCA_915275065.1 of uncultured Corynebacterium sp. Classification (GTDB taxonomy): domain Bacteria; phylum Actinomycetota; class Actinomycetes; order Mycobacteriales; family Mycobacteriaceae; genus Corynebacterium. The sequence continues at coordinate 3,193 of CAJZGD010000148.1, forward strand.
CGATAAGGTGTCGATCTCCCGGGACATTGCGGACGCGATTTGTGCCTCCCTCTTGGCGTCGAACCAGCCCAGCGGCAGTTGCAAAGTATGGTCCGCAATCTTTTCGATGAGCGTATCGCACACGTCATACACACTAATCCGGTACGACCGCATAATGCCATAAAACTCCACCACAAACGACACCACGGCCAGCCCAACGAGCACCCCCAACCAGGTGCCCACCCGGGGTCCGCCACCCAAAAGCTCCTGCAAAAACGGGATCATCATGGCCAGCGCGACCCCCTGCAACACCGCCGACACGCTAAAAATAGCGATAAGCTGGCGCAGGTTTTTATCGTCAACAATGGTTCCTAGCAACCGCCACATTTACTTTGCCACCTCCTGTTGTTTCTCCCACATCGTGCGGTATGTTTCGCTGCGTTCCAGCAGCTCAGCATGTGTTCCTGTTGCCAGCACGCTTGACTTACTTGTCGACGCCGTTGGCTCGCCGATCACCGCAATCAGGTCCGCCGCGGCGATGGTCGCCAACCGGTGGGCGATAATAATGACGGTTTTGCCCTTCGCCAGGGCCGCCAGCGCGGCGTGAATGTCCCGCTCCGACTGGGGATCCGTCTGGGCGGTCGCCTCATCCAAAATCAGGATGGGGGCGTTATGCAGATAGGCGCGCGCAATGGTAATACGTTGCTTCTCCCCGCCGGACAGAAAACCGCCATCACCACCAATGACGGTGTCGTAACCATGCGGCAGCCGCATGATGCGGTCGTGAATGCAGGCGGACTTTGCGGCCTCGACGATCTCATCCCGGCTGGCCTGCGGATTCCCCAACGCAATGTTATTGGCCACGGTGTCGTGGGCCAGAGCAATGTCTTGGAACACAATGGCTATCTGGTTGAGCAACCACTGATTGCTCACCTCCCGAACATCCAGGCCATCCACCTTGACCGCGCCGGCATCCACGTCATAGAACCTGGCGATCAGCCGGGCGATCGTGGTTTTCCCACCACCCGACGGCCCCACCAGGGCGGTGACCGAGCCCGCCGGAATCCGCAGATTCACATTGCGTAAAATCGGGTTCTCGGGGTTATAACCAAAGCTCACATCGGTCAGCTCCACCTCCCCCGGTTTCGGCCCCGGACCATCGGTGTGCGGGCCGTCCGGCTGGTGGGGGATGTCCAGCAGGTCCGCCGTGTCCTGGGCCGCCTGATTGGCGGTAAACAGGTGCTGCATGATTTGGACGAACTGCAAAAAGCCGACCGGCAAGCCCACCCCGACCATGAAGAACGGCAGGGCATAGGCGGGCTCCAACCAGCCCTTCGACACAAACCACACGGTCAGCGGTGCGATCGTCACCAAAATGACGGCCGGCTGGAAGAACGACGAAATGATCGCCATGGGCTTCCCTGATCCCGCCAACCACTGGTAGGAAATGTCTGCGAAATACCGCCTGGCCTTATCGAACCGGGTTCGAGCGGTTGCCGCGGCCTGAAAATTCTTGATCTCCTTAATGCCCTCCACCATTTCGACGGTGGCCGCCGACAACTCCGTTTTGGCGCTGGAAAACTTGCTTGTGGACTCGGAAAGACCACGCATCATGGTGCCGGTCACCACCACAAAGATAAGCACCCACACCCCAAAAATCAGCAGGGTAAGCCGCCAATCCACCCACATCAAGTACCCGATTCCCACCACCAGGGCGATGACGGAGTTCATGGCGTCCCCGGCCAGGTGCGCCACCAGCGCGTGAATCGCGGCGGTGTCGTCACACACCATTTTGCGAATAGACCCTGACGAGGTTTGATCCACTCGGCCCAAGGGAATCCGGCCAAACGCCTGAACGAGTTGGCGCCGCAGCTGGTAGCGCAGGTTCGCCTCGGAAATGTGCGTGACCCCCAACCCGATCCCGTACAGTAAACCGTTGGCAAACACCGCAATAATGGCCACCCCGACCCACAACCATAGGGTGCCGCTTGGTGAGCCGCGGAACCAATTGGCCGCTATCTCCGTGATTGCAATGTATGGCACGATGGCGCACATCCCACCAATGCTGGTGATGATCGCCGTGGTAATCATCGACTTCCGTGCTGGGGCAATGAGTTTTTTCACCCCGGGCTCTAACATGAGTCATCCCCTCACATCAAGAGTATATAGGTGTATTAGGTAAGCCTTAGTATACCGGTTTTGCTGGTTTCTAGGTGGGGGATTGGGAGTGGGGAGGTGGCGATGGGACGGGGGCGGCAGTGCATGGGGGCTGCTGGTTGGCGTGGTTGAGCTGTGGATGTGGTCGGTGCGGCGACGTGTGCGTGGTTGCACGGGCGTGGCGCGCGTACGGCGGTGTGGTGGCTGCGATGTGTGCCGTGGTGTGGGTGGCGGGCCCGGTAGCGGGTGTGCTGAGCTGGAGTTCTGGCTGTGGGACCACGCCTAGCTTGGCGTTGAATCGAGAAAGTATAGCTTAGAACTTGCGCTGCTATTTTGTGAACAGCTTCGGTTGGTGGGTAGCATGTTAGATGAGTTTGGATTTTGGTCCTGGTTCACATCTTGTAAGAAGCTCCAGAATTGGAAACCAAACTCAGACAAATGCGGCAGATGCAAACGCCTCTGCTTCATAAATACTGAGCTGGAGTTCGTATAAAAAGCTATTCCTGAGTCTGGTAGCAAATTACGAACTCCGGCTCAGTGCTTATACGGCATGGTTGTGGCAGGTTTTGCCTCGACAAACGATGGGGCTGCACATGTGGTGGGCTGGGGTTTGTCGGTGTGGCCAGACTTTGGGGACGGTATTTCCAACAAACCCTAGCCCACCAAACTTGAAGCCCGGTGGGGTTGATGGATATCGGATTACCTAAGCTTGGGTTCTGGTTTGGGGCGCAGGTGGTTCCTGGGCATTTGGGTATAGCACATTCAGAACTCAAGCTCAGCAAATCAGAAGCCTTCGGCCGTGGCGGGTTGATGCTGGGGCTTCGCATTATCTAAGCTCCACAACCCCGCGAATAATTGATGTGCAGGCCTCTTGGAGTGGGTTCTGGAGCTTAGAACAAGTGCGACCAGTCCCCGATGCGTGCTCCATCTCTGCTGAGCTTGACTTTGAGAGCTCACTACTAGCCGGTGGCAGGTGGTAGTGGGTGTGCTGAGCTGGAGTTCTGGTTTTGCAGCCACTCCCAGCTTGGTGCTGAATCGAGAAAGTATAGCTTAGAACAAGCGCAGCTGGTGCGATGAGCTTCTGCTTCATGATTGCTGAGCTGGAGTTCGTGCGAAATCCCGCCCCTGATGCCGGCAAAAAACAGATCGGAAGAGCGTCGTGT
>CAJZGD010000149.1 GCA_915275065.1 uncultured Corynebacterium sp.
ACGAGGGCATGATCCCGCTCTCCCTGGCGGACTCCGTCGCAAAGCCCCTGCTCATTAGTGGTTTTCTGCTGTCGCTCCTGGGCATTGTTGCGGTGGCTACGACGCTGATTCTTCTGGCCCGGCAGCTGCTCAAGGGTCAGTTCTTTACCGCATATAATGTGAAATGCTTCACTATTGGGTCGCTGTCATGTGGCGTCTATTTCCTGGGCGTTTTCGTGCAGAACATGGGGGCCAATGAGATGGCCGCAAAGCTGAATCTGCGCAGCTGGTTTGACTACTCCGAGGCGCAAAGCTTGGATTATATTGCTATGTTTCTGTTCATAGAAACACTGGTGCTGTTAGCGGTGGTGATTCGCCGCGGGATCTCCATGCAAGAAGACCAGGAAGGGTTGATCTGATTGGTAAAGCTACAAAGAGTGGTCTGCCACCTTGACCAACTCCTTGCCGAACGCGATATGACGCTTGCCGCCCTCGCTGACCAGGTTGGGGTCACCGTCGCCAACCTGTCCGTGCTCAAGAATAACCGTGCCAAAGCCGTACGATTTACTACGCTCGTGGCGCTTTGCGACGCCCTGGGCTGCCAGCCCGGCGACCTCTTTACCGCCGAATAACCATCATCAACCCAGCTCGTCAAGCTTAACGATAGGTGAAGAAACCCACGGCTAGCGGCTGCGATGCGAGAACCTCGGAACCCAAAAACATAATTAGCACCTCTTCTACTTTTCTATGTTTGTGGCGATAGTAGATAAATTGCTACTAACGAGGGGATATGGGATCTATTGCAACCTTTCGCGCTGGAAAATGTTCTAGGCAAATTCATGCAATAGAAATTGAATCTTACTATAAGATATCTGCGCTATTGCTTGCTCATTAGTGCAAATTTGGAGCAGTATTATTCTCTTTAGCGGGGAGTTTTAAACTCAAGTTTAGTAAAATTTAAGGATTTTTAACCCGATTCTGACCCATCTTGCTGTGGGGTGCTAGCAAAAGTGATACGGCTATAATGTTGTGCTGCACTTCTGCTGATATTGCCGAAAAAAGCCCCCGATAGTATGTGCGCCTGTCAACTACCCCTATATGGTTACCCCTAGCTTTCCGCGAGAAAACCCTGCTCATTAGCTTGTAATCGCCCTAAATTACCCCCAAAAAGATAGCAGAACTGATATATATCAAGTCTGCTATGGACATTGATTGTCGCGTTCGTTATTATCGAAATCAGATCAAGAAAACAACAACAGAAACACCGGAAAGGAGCAAATCAGTGCGAAACCTAAGAAAGAATCGCAGAATGATTACCAATACTTCTTGACTAGGATTCAATGAAGTAGGTAATTCCTAAGAAAACTGACAGTCTTCACCCCTCGGCTCGTGGCGCATTGTCAGGCCTGTAAAAAGCGAGCCGTCACGGTCACCAATAGTCGTGACATGCAAAACCATTCATTCCCGAGATACTTGAAGGAATCTCTCATGAACGCCTCCACGGCCGTGCTTGATAGCACAATCCTCGATGAGCTCGACAAAGAGCTCGAAGCCCAAATCATCAAAGAACTGGAACCGGAAATGTTCGGCCTCAGCCGCTTTTTGGGAAACAACGGGCGCTGGTGCACCGTCACCAAAGAGTGCATGCCCTCCTGCAACTAATCACAACATCCAAGAAAGAGGTTTTCACTATGAACCAGCAACCCTCCAACCACGATCGTGTCCAGAACTACTCGCAGGATGAGCTGCGAGCCATGATCGAAAACGAAGAAGCCGTCGACGGCGGCACCCACCCTAGCACCATTATTTCCGTCTCCCTCGCCCTGTGCCCCTCTACTAAGTGCACCACTCGGTGCTAAAAAGAGTAGGCTTGGTGTTCCCACGGAAATTGCTGCAATCCTGAGAATTTGAAGGAGAAAAACCATGAAGAAATATACCAAACAAGAATGGGCATACACGAGCATTGGCTTGGCGCTCGGCGTTGCGGTTGCCTTGTCCCTCGGCCAAGGCAGCTACATGATGGGAGCGCTCTCCGCATTCTTTGGAATCTGCGGCTACCTCTTGGCTAGGAAATCTGCCCGCAAGCAGTAGTTTCCTGCTTCAAGGGCGCAAGCTATCGCCATTAAGGGCCCAGTTACTTCCACTCTAGGTAACTGGGCCCTTTTTCTATCCTAAATTACATAACAGCAGACTTAAAGGGATTAAGCATGCATTCCGAATTTCCCAATTACTATCATGTGTTGAGTAAATCGTTTAAGAAAACGTTGCTCAACCGCCTTACCGCCGCCGACCTCCCTGTAACCGGCACACTCATTGATGACGCCAATAACTGGTTCCTGTCACGAAGCGCAGAATTCGCCCAGCGTGCGCTTATCGATGCCTTTCACGCATGGCGGGAAACCACAGGTTATCCTGATAATGCCGAATCCAGCGCTGCCTATGACGAATTCAATAGGCTCCTCCTCGACCCCACCCAACGCACCGCCTTGGTGAATGACCGGTTCCCCAAGCTTGGCCAGCTGCAAGAAAGAGTGTTCTCCTATAGCATCGACGCAGTTGTTGAGGCCGTCGAACGTTTCTATGAGGACCGTCCCCACCTGGCCATGTTGAACGTCAAGGCGGACGACACCATCGTTTCCCTGGGCTTTCATGGCGAAGAAACGCACAACCATGGTCGCACCGCCATCGTCGTCACTACCGACTCGGCTGTGGTCGTGTACAAGCCTCGCAGCGGTATGGGGGAAATCGCCATTGATATGGCGTGTCGCCACCTGGGTGCGGCCCCATTCTCTCTGGTAGCGCCGACCATTGACATTGGGGACTACTGTTGGCAGCTCTTCATTAGCCCGCCGGCCACCGGCGTGGTCGATGTCCCCGCCTATATGCGGGCCGCCGGCACGCTGCTGGCTGCATGTAATATTTTGGGAACCACCGACCTGCATGCTGACAATATTTGCTGCTCTTCGGCCGGGTTACCCACCATCATTGATGGGGAAACTGCCCTCCAATTCCGGATTCCCGCCGGCCTGAACCTTGATGCAACTGATGTACTGGCCTCCGGCATGCTGCCTACTGTGCTCTCCCGTAGCGAGTTCTGGCGGCACTTCTCCGGTCTGAACTTCTTCCCTCAAGAGAAAACTACGACATGCGTGAAACATGACGTTACCGATTCCGGCACCGACGCCGTGGCCTTTCTGCGGGTCACCTATGAGCACCCCCGTCCCCCGATCGTCGCGGACCTGCAAAAAATCGATCCGGCTCAGGCCATGGGGATCCTCATCGAAAGCTTCGAAAAGGCCCGGGTGCAGGCCTCATTATCGCCTACCCTGGCTGCCTATGTTCGGGATGTGGAGCGAGTCCTGCGTTGGCGCCAGGTACTGCGAGCTACCAGTACCTACCAGTCGTTCCTGGAGGCATCCCTCATGCCGGCGGCCCTCGCCGGCCTGGATGATCCGCTCACGCTGCTGGACAAGGGGCCGCGCGGTATGGTCGATGGTCCCGCCATCGGCGTGCAGGAACGACGGCAGCTTGCCGACGGGGACGTGCCGTTCTTCCAGATGGATGCCACCGGAAAAATCTATGACGGTGCCGGCCACCACGTGGGTCAAGCCTCCTTCACCGACCGGTTCTCCCTGCCCAGCAGTAGGTTGGCCGACTTCACCAGCATTGCCGGCCCAGCCTACGCCCAGGTTCTCAACGCCAACGCTCATGCCCTGACCCTCCACCAACCACTCGATACGGTTGCGCGAGTCACCGAGCCAAACATGCGACAAGAGATTTTGAAAAAATCAACTGCGCTACCCGACTCTGGGGGTGATCGGTGGCTCTGCTTCGGTATTGGTGACGAAGATCTCACCATTGAGGCGCAGTCCATTTCCTTCCTCATGAGCGACGGCACCTCCTGGGCGCTCAGTGACGCAGACGAGTTGCAAAACCGGTGGGAGGAATTCGTGCGGGAAGCCCCCGAATTCCCAGCAAACTTCGTGGGATTCGGCCCCGGAACCTCGCTGCTTGTCACCCAGAAAGCGGCTGGCGACGCTACGATCGTCGACAAGCTGCCCAGTGTGATGGCTTCGATGGACACCACCACCGATTTCCTCGGCGGCATTGACGCGGCGCTTGCCGCATTGGCGCACGTCACCGCCGATGTGAACCCGCAGCCGATCGTGAAGAGTGCCATGACGTTCATCGGTCACCAGCTGCAGGCCGCCCAACCCGAAACCAATGCCGGGATTGCCCACGGTGCCGCCGGTCTGCTGCTGGGGGCACACGGGCTCGTGGAATTCAGCCGCGCCCGAAATTTGGTCGTACCCGATGCCATTCGGCGCAGCATGGATACCATCGCCGACGGTATCGCCAAAACCGCGCTCACCATGCTTACCGACCCAAACATCACCAACGGCTTGGCCTGGTGCAACGGCGCCTCCGGTATCGCCGGCGCCCTCGCCATCACCGGGCACCTGGCCCACTATCCGGGCCTGGTTGATACCTATCTGAGCGCCACCCAGGCGAAAACCGCCGAACCCGCCAGCGATGATGATCAGGTTGGCATCGACGTTTCCCTCTGCCACGGCCTGGCCGGTACGCTGAGCACCTTGCAATTATTGCGTGATTTCGGGTACGCCGACCCGAAGGCCGTCGACAAGTTCCATGCCTATGTGGAGCACATTGCGCTCACCGCCCCCATCTGCTTCGGATACCCCAACAACATCCATGACATGGGGTATCTCAACGGTCTTGGCGGAACCTACCATGCGCTCTACCCCGAAAACCATGGGTCGATTCGGCCACTCTTTGCCGGAAATTAAAACCGCGATGGAAAGGAAGAAATTCGTATGAAGTATCAATTATTTCTGCAATCGCGCTCCGCCGAATGCGGCCTTGCGTGCGCCGCAATGATCCTGCGTCGGCTGGGCATTGACACCGACCTGCACCGGCTTCGCACCCAATACGAGGTTGGTCGGGATGGCATGTCCACCACCGCCATCCGGTTCCTTCTGCTCGACTTCAACGTCCCCTCCTTCCAGCACAAGGGACGGGTCCGGGTCATCGGCGAGGCCCTCAAACAGGGGAAGCAGGTCATGGTCCATGTTGACGGCGACCACTTCTGCCTTGTAGAAAGCGTCGACTCCCGATGGGTGCGGCTCGCCGATCCCGGCCGCGGCCGCGTCAAAATGAGCCGCGAGGACGCAATCCGCAAGATCGGTCGCACCTGGTGGATCATGCCCGACGCCGGCATGAGTACCGCCTTCCGCCGTGCCCGGCTCATGTGCCGCGACCTGCGCACCTCCCCCTCGCTGCGCATTGTGAAACGCACTCTCGTGTCTAGGCCCTGGCTGCTGCTGGGCGTTTTCGCCCTCAGCCTCACCCTGCTTGCCGCCTCCGGGGGCGCGCCGCTTGTGATCTCTGCGCTGGTCAACTCGTTGCAGGGCAAATCTGCCGCACCCACCCAGGCCACAGCACTCATGCTGGCGGCGGCGATCGTCACCTTCATCGGCCTGGCGGTGAGCCGGACCCTCGTCGAGGCCCTGCTGCTCAAGGTGACCTCCAGGGAACTCAGCATCGAGGGGATCCGCCGCAACATGGGGGCGAAGCTGGAGTCGTTTTCCACGCACTCACCTGGGGAAATGATGTATTCGTTGGGGTCAGTCTCCATGGTGTCCACCGGACTGTTCACCAACGGCGTCACCACCGCGTTTAACGCGCTCACCGCCATCACCCTCCTGGGGGTGGTCGCCTTCCTCTGGCCCCTCATGGCCCTCGTGCTGGTGTTGGTGTTCTTCCTGCTCATCGGGGTTTTCGCCCTCACTGTGGCTAAAATCACCCAATATGGTAGCGAGGAGGCGTCTGCCGGTGGCGCTCTTTCCAGTCAACAGCTGGAAATTATTGTCACTATGACACCCATTCGGATGACCAATAGCATGGATTCCTTCTTTGATAAGTGGTCAGTGGCGAACGAACGCTTCCTCAGCGCCACCACTAAGAAGGCCGTGTGGTCCGGCATCGGTGGCGCCACCACCATGGCGCTGACCGTGTTTGGGCCGCTCATCCCCCTGGTGCTGTCCACCCTGTTCCCCGACTCGGTGTCCGACCTGGGTGCCGTCGTCGCCTCCAGTGGGCTGTTCTCGGTGTTCATTTCCTCCATCTCCCAGGTGTTCACCGGGGTCACCGGTCTGGCCGGCGTCCAGGCATCCATTGATCGGGTCGATGATTTGCTGCACATGCAACAGGACCCCATTGGCACCGAAGATCCTGGTTGCGCCACCCCCATCACCACCCACCAGGCCTCCTACCATTATCCGGGGGCGGCAAAGAATTCCCTGGACAAATTGGACTTCAGTATCCGGTGCGGAACCCACAACACCATCGTTGGCGCATCGGGCAGCGGCAAGTCCACCTTTGCCCGACTCATTAC
>CAJZGD010000150.1 GCA_915275065.1 uncultured Corynebacterium sp.
CCGACCAATACGCTGGCGGGATGTAGGCGAGCGAGGTGCGCGCCGGGAATCCGCTTTTCGACGCCGGGATGTCCACGCTCACCAGCGCCCCAACCGGGTTGCCGTCGATGGTGGGGGCGGCCTGTTGGTGTTGGAATTCCTGGTAGGTGAGGGGAACAACGTTGCGGCTGGGGAGTAGGTTGGCCAGGGTGGCGTATTGGTCGTAGGCGGCATTGGTGAGGCCCATGGCTGGGAGGATGGTGGCGGCGATGGCGACGATGCCGCGCTTGTTGATGCTCAGCGGGATGATGAATGCCAGGAGGGCGATGCCCGGGTAGAGGATGGGCATCAGTTTTTCCATGTATGGGATGATGATGACGTCGTAAAGCAGCCAAAAAGCGCCGGTAAACAGTGCACTTATCAGGGCGGCTCGAACAAGTATGCGATAAGGTTTGCGCCAGGCTACCCAGACGGCGAGGGCCACGAGGGCGGCGAGAAACAGCGTGACCGCGGCCAGGTTAGTGATGGGAATGCTGAGCCATTGATAAACGTGTGCCATAAATTAGTCGGTGATTACGCCTACAATCGCTGTCACAATGCTGATGATGACGCTGCTTATCACGGCGTCCCAAAACGAATCCACGGTGAGCCCAATGCCGAAATGGTGGGCGATTTCGGACGCAACCAGCAGTGTGATGGCATTGACTACCAGGAGAAACAGTCCGAGGGTGAGGATCGTGACGGGGAGGCTGATGATCCGCAGCGCCTTCCCCACGGTGGCTTGGACCATGTACAGCACGGCCCCGGCGAGGAGGAAGACGACGTAATAATCGTAGTGTCCGTCGCCGACCAGTGTGCGTGGGGGCATGGCCAGATTGATGCCCGGCACAAAATAGATGGCGCACCATAGCGCGAGGGCGAGCGTGATGATTCGGATCGCTAATCGTCCTAGAGTTCCCAGCATTATTATCTCCTAAGCTATTGCGTGATTGAGTTCCATGCTGCCAGAAATCGGTCGGCCTCCGCGTGGTCGGTGACGGTGATGCGCACGCCCTCGGGGAAGGTCCGGATGATAACCCCCTGGTTAGCGAGCTGTTGCGCTAATGTGGCGGCGGTTTCGGCGGTTTTAGTGGGGAGCCATACGAAATTGGCTTCGGACGGTATGGCGCCAATGGCTCGGGCCACCCGGTCGCGCTCGCTCATGGTTTCGTTCGTGCGTTCGAGAAGCTGCGCCGCCCCCGCCAGGCTGGCAATCGCCCCAGCCTGCGCGACGGCACTCACCCCAAACGGGATCGCCACCTTATTGAGCGCCGTAATGATCGCCGGATTGCCGAAAGCGTACCCAACCCGCACCCCCGCCAGGCCGTAGGCCTTGGAAAACGTTCGCAGCGCCACCACATTTTCATGCTTTACGACGACTTCCGTCCCCATTGGCGTGTCCTGGGTGCGCACAAATTCAAAATAGGCCTCATCCAAGGCCACCAAGGTGGTGGGCGGCACCACTGCCATAAACTCTTCGAACTCCCGTTTGGTGATGGTGGTGCCGGTGGGATTATTCGGATTACACACAAACACCAGCCGCGTGGCCGGCGTGATCGCCGCCGCCAGGGCCGGAAGATCCACGCGATGATCCGCCGTGAGCGGCACCGGCCTCGGGGTGGCCCCCGCCACCCGGGCAAAAATCGGGTACGCCTCAAAACTCCGCCAGGGAAACACCACCTCATCCCCAGTTTTGCAGGTGATCTGCACCAACTGCTGACACAAGGCCGACGATCCGCACCCCACCGCAACCTGCTCGGGTCGCAGCTTCAGGTGCTTGGCGATGGCATGAACAAGATCCGTGGCTCCCATGTCGGGATAACGATTCGCCGTGGTAGCCGCCTCCGCCATGGCGGCCACCGCAGCCGGCAGTGGGGGATGGGTTACTTCATTGCTGGAAAGCTTGAGTGCATCGGCCAGTCGCTTTCCCGGAACATATGAGGGAATCTCCGATATGTCAGCACGTACTATCATGCAGCACATCATAATCCGCTCACCAGCCTGACGAGATCAGATGAGTTCAGGTGAGGCGGGGGTATATACATAACCAGCCTGTTTGTAACTAAAACGTCCGTTGAGTAACATTACTCAAGATTCAAAAATTTGAATTGGAGACGTGCCAGAGCGGCCGAATGGGGCTCACTGCTAATGAGTTGTCCTCTTAACGGAGGACCGGAGGTTCAAATCCTCTCGTCTCCGCCATGCGCCCGTAGCTCAACGGATAGAGCATCTGACTACGGATCAGAAGGTTGGGGGTTCGAATCCCTCCGGGCGCACAAAGGAAAACCCCGGTTAATATTATGCATTGGCCGGGGTTTTGGTATGGGTGGGGAAGGGGTCTGCTCCTCGTCCAGGGGCGAGGTTGTGGTGGAAGAGGGGTTGGTTTGGGAATGCGCTGGTTGCCTCTTTAACATTGTGCGCAATGATGTGGATGGGGGCTCCATGTGTTCTAAGCATGGTGTTTGAAGTCTGTTGCCTTAGCCGCCTTGGGCAATAACTCGCCCAGAACCAAAGACCATGCTTATCGGATTTGCTGTCCTAATAGTTGTGGTGTGTGGGGCTATACCCACATGCAGCACACTTGATAAGCATGGTTTTCATTCTTGGCGGCTGTCTTCTCCTGGTTTTATGAAGTGTCATGATCAAACACCATGCTTAGAACGTGTGCTGTGTTGAAATTTGCCTGCTGTGGATTCGGGCTGCATGTGTTCTAAGCATGGTCTTTTAAATCCACCACCCCAAATCCGCTAGACGACAGTTCGTCCAGAGTTGAAAACCATGCTTATCGGATTTGCTGTACTAGCGGCCGTGCCGCCTGTACTAGGGCTACCTGGGTGGCAAATGTTCTAAGCATGGTGTTTGAGGATTCGCAGTTCAAAACCCCAGGAGCTGGCGCGCCCGCAGGGAGAAGACCAAGCTTAGAACAAGTGCAGCCGGTGGCCACGCAGGCAAACCATTGGCAGTGCACCTGCTAAGCATGGTTTTCGGTTTTGGGGTGTGCTGGCTCTTGGGGTTTGAAGTGTCGTTGGTAGGAATCCGAGCTTAGCAAGTATGCTGCCGCGGTGTCCTGCGGGGTAGCAGATTGGATAAGCATGGTCTTTGGTTGTGGGCGGAGGAATTCCCAGGAGCTGGTGCGCCCGTTAGGAGAAAACCATGCTTAGTAGATATGCTGCCGCCGGGGTTGGTAGGCAGGTCGCTGGGCTGGCGGCCTGAGCGCCGGGATGATGAGGGCGGCCGGGAGGGCGTCGCAAAGCGGGCGGGGGAGGCGTTTTCTCAACTTAGTTTATGCAAACCTAAAGCTCACGAGGGTAATTTATGCCTAACCTAAGAGATTATTACCACACAAATTTTTCGGGCTTCCCCCAAAATCTCGCTATATCCTAGATATATACAGCCCGTAAATCCAACCACCCTCTTCAAACGGATTTGGAGTACCTAATGTCCGTCTCTGCTACCGTTACCACATCCCGTTCGCTGCTCTCCGAAGGCAACGCCGCCGCACTTGCCGCACTCCGCGACGCCCTCGGCAGCGGCGCCACCGTCAGCGACCGGGAACTCGACCGCATGGCCCTCGCGGTCGACGCATCCCACTACCTGCACGCCCCCGATGCCGTGATGCGGGCCCGATCCGCCGCCGACGTGGGCATCGCCATGCGGGTCGCTGCCCAAATGAACTGGCCGCTCACCTTCCGCGGCGGCGGCACCAGCCTCTGCGGCCAGGCCCTCTCCGAAGGGCTCACCGTGGATGCCCGCCGGCACTTCCGCAACATGGAAGTCCTCGACAATGGTCGCCGCGTGCGCGTGCAACCAGGCCTCACCGTCACCCAGGTCAACACCGCGCTGGCTCGCTACGGCACCAAACTGGGGCCCGACCCGGCATCATCAATCGCCTGCACCATCGGCGGCATGATTGCCAACAACTCATCCGGCATGACCTGCGGCACTACCGCCAACGCCTACCGCACCCTGGAATCCATGACCATCGCCCTCCCCAGCGGCACCGTGGTCAATACCGCCGACCCCAACGCCGACGACATCCTGCGCTCGCACGAGCCCGAGCTGGTCGGCGTGCTCGAACGACTCCGCGACACCCTCCGCGGGGACAAATACCGTGCCGACATCGAACGCCGCTACGCCATCAAAAACACCATGGGCTACGGCATTAACTCCTTCCTCGACTACGACACACCCGCGAAAATCCTCGAACACCTCATGATCGGGTCCGAAGGCACCCTGGGCTTTGTCGCCGAAGCAATCTTCCGCACCGTCCCCGTGCCCAAGCGCACCGCCACCGGCCTGCTCATGTTCGACTCACTCGACGCCGCCACCGAGGCCCTGCCGCAAATCGTGTACTCCGGCGCCGAAGTCGTCGAGCTTATCGACGCCGCCTCCATCCGGGCAATGGGCCCCGACGCATCCTCCGTCCTCCCTAAGGGCTTCAAGGTGGGTGAACACGCCTCCCTGCTCGTCGAATACCAAGCCATGGACGACGACGGCATCGCCGAACGCATCGCCACCGGCGAAAAAACCTTCACCCAACTCAGTGGGCTCTCCACCCCACCCGAAATGACCGGCGACGTCAAACGCCGCAACCAAATGTGGGTCATGCGCAACGGACTCTACACCAAGATCATGCGCAACCGCCCCCAAGGCACCATGGCCCTGCTGGAAGACATTGCCGTCCCCATGGAAAAACTCGGCGGAGTCTGCGCCGACCTGCAGGAACTCTTCGACAAACACCACTATGACGGCGCCGTCATCTTCGGGCACGCCAAATACGGCAACATCCACTTCCTCGTCACCGAGGACTTCGCCGGCGAAGAATCCCTCAACCGCTACGACCAATTCACCGAAGACATGGTGGACCTCGTGCTCCGGGAACAAGGCACCCTCAAGGCCGAGCACGGCACCGGCCGAATCATGTCCCCCTTCGTGCAACGCCAATACGGTGACGACCTCTACCAGGCCATGGTTGACGTCAAAAACGCCTGCGACCCCAACCGCATCCTCAACCCAGGCACCATCATCACCGACGACCCGCAGCTGCATCTCAAATACATCAAACCCACCGAAACCGTCCGAGACATCATCGACGACTGCGTGGAATGCGGCTACTGCGAACCCGTCTGCCCCTCCCAACACCTGACCACCACACCCCGGCAGCGGATCGTCATCCAACGCGCCATCGCTGCCTGCGAAGCCTCCGGTGCCTATGACCTGGCGGAACGGCTCAAGGCCCAAGAGGTATACGATGTGGTCCAAACCTGTGCAGTGGATGGCATGTGCCAGACCGCCTGCCCGGTGAAGATCAACACCGGTGACCTGATCCGGGCAAAGCGCCGGGAAACCCAGAGCGAAACCCTGGACAAGGGCTGGAAAGTCGCCGCCGAGCACTGGGACATGCTCCTGCGGAGCGCGTCGGTAGGCATGCACATGGCGCATGCGCTGCCAACCGCACCATTGCGCGGCATGCTGGGCATCGCCCGCAAAGTGACCAGCGACGACATCGTGCCCACCCTCACCAAGGAAATGCCGGGTGGCGGGAAGCTACGCACGGTGCAACCGGCGCCAAACCCGGACGCGATCTTCCTGCCGGCCTGCGTGGGCTCCATGTTTAAGACCGACCACGCCTGCGGGCAGGGCGTTGAGGCGGCCGTTCGGCAACTTGCTGCCGTTGCGGGGCGCACGCTCAGCACTCCGCAGGGCGTGCGGGATCTCTGCTGCGGCACCCCCTGGAAGTCGAAGGGGCTGGCGCAAGGCTATGAGGTGATGAAAAATAAGCTCACAAAGTGGGTGGTGGACAACACCCTCAACGGGCAAATCCCCCTGGTGTGCGACAACGTGTCCTGCACCGAAGGCATCATTATTGCCCTGGAAAACGCCGGGGTGACCGGAATCACCGTGATGGATGCCACGGAATGGGTGGCAACGAATGTGGCCCCCATGCTGCCGCCGGTGATTCGGGCCCGCAAAGCTGCGGTGCACCCAACCTGTTCCTCCACGCACCTGGGGGTCAATGACGCCCTCATGATGCTCGCCGGGCTCGTTGCCGAAGAATGCGTGGTTCCCGACGGGTGGCGGTGCTGTGGTTTCGCCGGTGACCGCGGCATGCTTCACGAAGAGCTCACCGCCACCGCCACCCATGACGAGGCCCGCTCGGTCCGCAACGATGACTTCGACCTGTTCCTCTCCTGCAACCGGACCTGCGAAATCGGCATGACCCGCGCCACCGGGAAGAAATACGTCCATGTGCTGGAAGAACTAGCTGCCCGCGTCGCCGAATAATCCGCTTTACGACGACGCTACGACGGAAAGCCCCGGGCCCAACGCCCCGCGCTGAGCCCGGGGCTCCCTGCTGTTCCC
>CAJZGD010000151.1 GCA_915275065.1 uncultured Corynebacterium sp.
TCTCTTTAATAAGATCGCCGATACCGGCCACACCGGGGGTGGTGGCGAGGCTGCGTTCCGAGGTTTCGGTTTCCCGCAACACGCTAAGGAGTTGGCGCATTTCAGCAAGGGCGGACCGGCCCACATTCCCAATGGTGTCGAGGGCGGTGATCGCCATGTCCGGGTTCTTTTTGCCGGCGAACTTCCCGCCGTCGGCTTGGGCGATCATGACGGTGAGCGAGTGGGCAATAATGTCGTGCATTTCGCGGGCAATACGGTTGCGTTCCTGAACCACGGCGTAGTCGGCCTTGGCTTCGAGGTCTTGCATTCGCTGGTTGCGGCGGCGAATCCCGGAGCCGACCAGCCAGAAAAACCCAATGGTAACCAGGACCGCAACGATGACGGCACCAATGATGAGAATAACTTTGTAGAGGTGCAGCGTCTGCCACCAGTGTGGCTCGCCCTTGACCTGGAACAGCTCGGGGACGATCAAAATATATGCGCTGGCGTAGAGGCTGCCAGCAATAATGATGATGAGCCAAAGACGCCGGCGAAAATTCAACCGGGCCGCCGCAACCGCAGTTTGATAGCACACAATCGGATAGGCGACGAATTGTATGGGAAACACCGCAAACGATGAACAAAACAACCCCAGGCCCACAAGACCCAGCCCCAACTCAAACCGGGTAAGCTGCACCACCAACCCCAAGGCCAACAGGGCAAACCCAATAATCTCCATGACCACAACCAATGTGGCCACGGAAGCGGGGTAAATCAGTTCCCTCGCCTCGGGGTCGCCCACCCCCACAACCAACATGAGCACAATGATCAACGCGATAAAAACATATTGGCGCCAGGTCACCAGCTCCTCAGAAAACGGGATGAGCCATCGTTTATGCACAGTCATGACTGTTGAGGTTAATAAGGCGCAAACCATCCCACATCATGCTGGGGTATTGGTTTGTGGCATGATTTTTCGCGGCCGCCCGCGAGTTGCTCCCCGGCTTCACCGGCTTTCCTTGAACAATGGGGAGGAATCATGAGTTGTATAGTTTTGAAGGAAGGTCCCCATGTTGGATGATATACGGTGGGAATTCGGGTCGCAGCGATATCTGTCGCTGGAACAATTCGTCACCGAGGTGTCCAGGGTCAATAAGTCGGCGTGGCCCCACGACGAGATTGTGATGAACAACCCCAAGGTCGCGTTCGAATATTCGGCGTTGATATCCAGCCTGGACGAGTTATTGCCGTGCGAAAACCTCGCCCACGCGGATGCGGTGCTCCAGCCGGACCCGACGGCCGACGGACTCTTTTCGGTGGATATTCGGGCGGAGATCATGGCGACGAACCGAACATCGTTTTCGGCCGGCGAGCTCCTGTGGATCGCCCACAGCCTCCAGGCGAATAAGCGGCTGGGGGATCATCCCCGGTTTGCGGGGTTTGAAATCGCCGACGAGCATGCGGGGGTGCCGGCGGTGACGATCACTACCGCCGCCTAGCTGCTCGCTTTGCGACGCCGGGCGCCGCAATATAGCGGCGGGTCACCCATAATTCCAGGAAGAGGAGCGCAAAGGCCGCGGCGGTAATGAGGACCATGGCAGCCCAACTGTGGGTGATGCAGTCGTTCGACCAGGAGAGAATCTTCGCCACCCGGGGGTTCAGCATGAAGGCATAGCTGCCCTTGCAGACGCGCCGGGCACCGTTCACGCTGGTGACGTGGGCGTGGTTGCGGGTGAGCCACCACATGTAGGTCATGACGAGGGTGCTAGTGAGGGAGACGAAGAGTTTGTTTTCGATGGGGTGTTTGCCGCGGCCGCGGAATGCGGCAAGCCACGGCAGGAGGGCGGCGAGCACCACCAGGCCGATGAACACGTAGGTGAGGATTTGGCCTTTGATGGTAATAGAGCTGAGGAATGAGGTGGGGCCGGAGTCGTTGCGGATGTCGGCCATGACGTAGTATTTGCCGTCGACCTGTTTCAGGGTGATGGTGTGGGCGTCGCTCAGGTTCCCTGGGGTGGGTTTGCCGTCTTTGCCGCCCTCGGTGAGGGTGGTGGTGATGGTGGCGATGACGAAGGCGCTGCCGTCGGGTTGGGGGGTGGCTTGGGTGATGGCGACGTCGCTTTTGGCGACCGCGAACCAGGTGCCGTCGGCAAGGAGTTCGTCCCGGATTTTCAGGTTTTCGCGCTCTACCTGGGTGAAGGTGTCCCGGCCGGTGGGGGTTCCGACGATTCTGCTGCTGGAGCTGAGGCATCGGGAGAGGGTGCAGCTGGTGTTGGTCCATTGGGCGTCGAGGACGCTTTGGTATGTTTTGACGGCGGTGGTGATGGCGGCGTTATCGGTGGTGGCGGACTGTGGCGCTGCGGTAGCCGTCGATAAGCTACAGGCGTAGCACATCAAAATGAGCCCACATAAGGCAAGGATTTTGTGCTTCATTGGTGCCCCTTTAACCGCGTTGCGTAATGAAGTAACGCAGGATTTTGCGTTCCAGCATGAGGATCACGAGGGCTGACAAGAAAAACAACGCTATGGCGAATCTGCTATTGAGTATGCATTCGTAGGATCCGATGAGGCGTTGCACACTGGTGTCCAGCATGTTGGGGTAGCCGTAGTTGCAGGAAACCTTATCGCCGTAGCCGTGGGTGGTGTAGGCGTCGCCAACATGGATCCATAGCATGAGAAATGTCATGATGCCGGCGCTGACGAATGAGACCCGTAAGCGGGTGGCAATGGAGTCTCTGAGGCGGGGGGGGACGTCGGTGACCCAGGGGAGAACCGCCGCCACAACAACGAGCACAAAGAACACGTACATGACGATTTGTCCTTCGATCAATGCCTGAGCCATGCCGATTCTCTTTTCCTTGTCGCTCCCTTATGAGGTGTAAGTCAGCTAGAAGATACCTCAACGCTACCGCACCCAAAATTCGGGGGTAGGTCAGCAAACAAAAGAAAAATGTGTGCGGGCGGCGGCTTTTAAAGAAATATGCGCATGCTAGCACGATCTCTAACGGAAATATTAGTTGCGGTTTAGCGTCATTCGCCGCGGGCGAGGTTTACCCCCTCCCGCACCGTTCCCGCTTGACGACGCCCGACGGCGCGGAAATCCGTGACTCTGACGCGTCTCGGTGGGAATACTTTCATGAATCACCACGACACGCCGATGTAACGAATTACACTTATACTAAATCTGGATTGAAACTCGGGAACAAGCCCACCCCTACCACAAGATATGGGATTAATAATATTTCATCTATACATATGTAG
Organism: uncultured Corynebacterium sp.; assembly: GCA_915275065.1. Taxonomy (GTDB): domain Bacteria; phylum Actinomycetota; class Actinomycetes; order Mycobacteriales; family Mycobacteriaceae; genus Corynebacterium. The sequence continues at coordinate 3,241 of CAJZGD010000151.1, forward strand.
TGGTTTGCGGGTGTTGGTCCGGTAATCTTATTCACCATGCAGAGCTACGACCATTCCAGCATCACCGAATACTTATCCCACGCCGATTGGCGCATTAACGCCAACGCTAACCAGGACTTTTCCCTCGGTGGCCTGATCCTCAATACCTCCGGCAAGGCCATAGCCAATTACTGGCTCGACCAAGTATTCTCCCCCGAAGCGGGGCAGGCGCACCGGGACGGTGACATCCACATCCACGACCTCGACATGCTCTCTGGATATTGCGCCGGATGGTCGCTGCGCCAACTCATCGAAGAGGGATTCGGGGGCGTGCCCAACACGGTTTCTTCCGCCCCGCCGAAGCATTTAAGCTCCGCCTGCGGCCAGGTGGTGAATTTCCTGGGTACTCTGCAAAACGAATGGGCTGGGGCGCAAGCCTTTAGCTCCTTTGACACCTACATGGCGCCCTTCGTCCGCATCGACCAACTCACCTTCGAACAGGTGTACCAGGTGTTGCAGGAGTTTGTGTTTAACCTCAACGTTCCCTCCCGGTGGGGCACCCAAACCCCCTTCACCAACCTCACCTTCGACTGGACCTGCCCGGCAGACCTCCGCGACCACACCCCCATCATCGGCGGGGAAATCATGGACTTCTACTACGGCGACCTACAGCCCGAAATGGACCTCATCAACCGGGCGTTCCTGGCAGTCCTCGCCGAAGGCGACTCCGACGGCAGACCGTTCACATTCCCCATCCCCACCTACAACATCACCAAAGACTTCGACTGGGACTCCCCCAACACCGAAGCCCTCTTCGACATGACCGCACAATACGGTCTCCCCTACTTCCAAAACTTCATCAACTCCGACCTGGACCCGGGCATGATCCGCTCCATGTGCTGCCGACTCCAACTTGACCTGCGGGAGCTTCTCAAACGCGGCAATGGGCTCTTCGGCTCCGCAGAACTCACCGGCTCCATCGGGGTGGTCACCCTCAACTGTGCCCGACTCGGCTACCAATACGCCGGCGACGAAGCCGGGCTCCTGGCCGCCGTCGACAACCTGGTGACACTGGGGGTGGACACGCTGGAACGCCGGCGGGCTTTCGTCACCGAACAATTACGCAACGGGCTCTACCCCTACACGCGACGGTGGCTGCCCAGCCTGGACAATCACTTTTCCACGATTGGCGTGAATGGCTGCAACGAAATGGTGCGGAACTTCACCCACGACGCCTACGACATCACCGACCCCCGGGGCAAAGCCCTCGCCGCCCGGCTGCTTGACCACATCAATAGCCTCATCGTCGCCGCGCAGGAACAAACCGGACACCTGTTCAACCTAGAGGCCACCCCGGCGGAAGGCACCACCTACCGGTTCGCCAAGGAAGACCGCAAACGATTCCCCGACATCATCCACGCCGGATCCGAGCGGGAACCCTACTACACCAACTCCTCCCAACTACCGGTCGCCCACACCCCGGACCCCTTCGCCGCCCTCGAACACCAGGAAGAGCTACAAAGCAAATACACCGGCGGCACGGTCCTCCACCTATACATGGGGTCGGCCATGTCCGACGGCAAGGCCTGCGCCAAACTCGTGCGCCGCGCCCTGGAAAACTTCCACCTGCCCTACATCACCATCACCCCAACGTTCTCTATCTGCCCAGAACACGGCTATATTTCCGGGGAACACCCCCACTGCCCGCACTGCGACCAAACCACCGAAATGTGGACCCGGGTCATGGGCTACTTCCGGCCGGTCGAAAGCTTCAACATCGGGAAAAAAGGCGAATTCCATGAGCGTCAGTACTTTAGCGAAACCTACGTGTAACCGCAGCCAGGTTGGGGCTCGCACGCTGCCGGTTGCGGGAATCATCCCGTTCTCCGCCACCGACTGGCCGGGCAATATCACCATCACCATCTTCACCCAAGGTTGCCCGCTGCGCTGCGTCTACTGTCATAATCCCAGCTTGCAGGCATTCGGCGCCGGCAGCCACGATTTCGCGGAGGCGCTTGCGTTAGCCGTCGACAGGCGGTCACTTATCGACGGCGTGGTGATCTCCGGCGGCGAACCCACCGCCGTCCCCGGGCTTGCCGACGCCATTGCCGCGGTGCACGAAACCACCGGCCTACCAGTGGGATTGCACACCTGCGGCTACAGTCCAGCGCGAATCGGCCGGCTCCTGGAGCGGCCGGAAAGCACCCCGGACTGGGTGGGGCTGGACATTAAGGCCCTCCCCCGGCACATGCCGGAAGTCACCGGGTGCGCGGCCACCGTGAGCGGGCGGGTGTGGGACAGCCTACACCTTCTTGTCGACGCCGGCGTGGATCTACAGCTGCGAACCACACTGTGGCGGGACTCGGTCATCTCCCAACACCTGCCCGAACTCCAACACCTGGTATCCGAACAAGGATTCGACCTGGTGATCCAGCAGGCCCGGGCCGCCGACGGCAGCCCATTCCAACTGGTGTGATGGAGGGAGGGGTTGGGGAGTGGTATGCGGGGAAGGGCGTGTTGATGCGTTGACCTGCAAGTATTGACATTGGCACGTAGGAGGTGTTGGGAGGAGGGAGTCGTGAGGGATGTGGTGGAGGGAGATGCGTCGGTGTGTGGGAGTGAATGGTGCCGTGCGGAGATGAGTGCGGGTGGGATGGGTAAGGCGTAGGGTTGGGGCGGCTTCGCCTTACTGGCACGCAGGAATGCTGATGTGCGAAAACGTTGACATGCTAAGACATAGGCGATTGCATGCCGATACCACACTTTAGTGGAGTACAACTGGTTGCAGCTCCGACCGTGTGCGGTCCAAAAACTCACCTAGAACCTAGAAGTTGGAGAAGAATGGGTAGGTTTGAAGGACCTGGAGCAGGACCTAAGCCAAGCTACCTGATACTGATACCAGTTTCGGCAACGAGTTCAACAGCACTAGCCACCGGCGTATCAAGCATCATCAAGCTGCCTGACTGGCCTCGGCATAGCATCAGTAGAACAGTGTAGAGGTACGTTTGAATGAGTCTCAAGATAAAATGAATTTCACACCCCCATGGTGCGGGAAAATAAAACCGAATGTAAAATGACCTTCAGGAACGAGGAACCGCACGTCAATAAGTGTTTTCCCCGCGTGCGCGGGGGTGTTCCGGGGTCGATTCAGCTTGCCG
>CAJZGD010000152.1 GCA_915275065.1 uncultured Corynebacterium sp.
GTGGGGTACGTCGGGAGTGGGCATACCCAAGGCACGCTGGGCACATGCGGGCGGTGGGTACGCCTTGAGCGAACATGACTCACCTAAGTGGGGAATACCGGACCATCATGGTTACAATAAATCCCGCAATAACCAATAAATCTGTCTCTTGTTAGCAAAGGAAGTTCGCCCACCGTGGCCCGAGATTACTACGCAATACTTGGCTTAACCCCAGACGCGACCGACAACGATATTAAAAAGGCGTACCGTCGGCTGGCCCGCAAATACCATCCTGACGTCAATAGCACCGAGGAAGCGGCCGAAAAATTTAGCGAAATCTCCATCGCCCAAGAACTCCTCCTCGACCCCGAAAAACGCCGCATTATCGATATGGGTGGGGATCCCCTCGCCGGTCCTAGCGGTGCCCCCGGCGGCATGGGCGGTTTCGGTGGATTCTCCGACATTTTTGATGCCTTCTTCGGTGGTGGGGCGGGCACCCGCGGGCCCCGCAGCCGCGTCCAGCCCGGCAACGATGCCCTGCTGCGCACCACCATCACCCTGGAGGAGGCCTACTCCGGGGTAGAGCAGGAGGTTACCATTGATACCGCCGTGGTGTGCGAAACCTGCGAGGGAACCGGCAGCGAATCCAAGCAGAAGCCGGAAACCTGCACCCATTGCGGCGGCATGGGGGAGGTGCAGCAGGTGCAGCGTTCCTTCCTCGGTAACGTCATGACCACCAGCGCCTGCCCGGCCTGCGGCGGCTACGGGGAAATCATTCCCGACCCGTGCCCCAGCTGCGATGGCGCAGGTAGGGTGAAGGCGCGCCGGGATAAGGTTATTCAAATCCCGGCGGGCATTAGCGACACAATGCGGGTGCGCATGGCCGGCCAAGGCGAGGTGGGGCACGGCGGTGGTCCGGCCGGTGACCTGTATGTTGAGGTGGATGTGAAGCCACACCCGGTGTTTACTCGGGAGAAAGATAACCTGCATTTGACGGTGCATGTGCCCATGGTGGATGCCGCATTGGGGTCGACGGTGGCGGTGCAATCGTTGGATGGCACGATGATTGATTTTGTGATTCCTGCGGGCACCCAGCCGGCGGACCGCCTGGTGGTGAGCGGCAAGGGCATGCCCCGGCTGCGGGGCGAAGGCTTCGGGAACATGATCGCCCACGTGGATGTGACGGTGCCGCGGGAGCTGGACGACAAGTCCCGGGAGCTGCTGGAGAAACTGCGGCGGCACCGGGCGGAGGAAGCCGGGGTGCGCGCCGATGAGTCGGAGCACGGTTCGGTGTTCTCCAAGCTGCGCAACCGGTTCCGCAAGTAGGCAGCGAAGGGGGCTATAGGTGTCACGGCCGGTTTATGTGCAGGAGTTTCCCACGCCGCCCACCGTCGGCGAGGTTATCGAACTGACGGGCGACGAGGGTCGGCATGCGGTGAGCGTGAAACGCACCGGTGTTGGCGAGCAAATCGAGCTTGTCGACGGCTTTGGTACCCGGGCCGTCATCACCGTGACCGGGGTTTCCGGGAAAGACCGACTGGTGGGGGTTGTTGACTGCGTGGCCAGCGAACCGGCCCCACGGCCAACCGTGACGGTTGTGCAGGCCCTGCCGAAAGCCGCCCGATCCGAACTCACGGTCGATCTGCTTACCCAGGCGGGTGTGGACGTGATCGTGCCGTGGCAGGCCGATCGGTCCGTGGCGAATTGGGGAAAGAAACAGGACAAGGGACTGACCAAGTGGCGGGCTGCCGCCCGGGCGGCAGCGAAGCAATCCCGGCGGTCCAGGATCCCAGAGATCACCCCGGTGGCGGACCAGGTGGCGGTGGCGGCGTTGATCCAGGCGGCGCCGCTGGCCCTCATGCTGCACGAAGATGCCACCGGGAAAATCACCGACCAGCCCGTGGCCCAGGCGGATTCGATGGTGCTCATCATCGGCCCGGAGGGCGGCATCAGCCCGGCCGAATTCGGTGCGTTCACCGCGGCGGGGGCCCACCCGGTACGGCTCGGCCCGGAAGTACTGCGGACAGCCAGCGCGGGCATGGTGGCATTAGCCGCCCTGGGCGCGGTGACCGACCGATGGTAGTCGTGTGGCACAATGCATAATGAGTGATTGGTTAACCACGAACAAAGATAGGTTGAATATTTAGTGACTGTCCGTACCGAAGCAGTACCACACATTACCCGCACCGTGGCGCTCGACGAACGCTACTCGCAAATAATCCTGGGCATCAACGACGAAAACCTCAAAGTATTAGAAAACCAGTTGGATTGCCAGATTCACGTGCGGGGCACCGATGTGACACTCATTGGGGTCGCCCACGAGGTTGCCCGGGCCCTGAAAGTATTGCAGGAATTGCAGGCCATCGCCCGCCGCGGCCATGTGATAAGCCCCGACTCGGTGAAAAACGCCATCCACATCGTCACCGGCGAAACCCCCCAATCGGCTTCGAAATTATTAGCGAATAACATTATTGTGCGACGGGGCAAAGCGGTACGGCCAAAAACCCTGGGGCAGCAAGACTATGTTGACGCCATCGACACCAACACCATTGTGTTCGGGTTAGGGCCGGCCGGCACCGGCAAAACCTACCTGGCCATGGCCAAAGCGGTGCAAGCCCTCCAGGCCAAACGAGTATCCCGAATCATCCTGACCCGGCCGGCCGTAGAGGCGGGGGAGAAGCTCGGATTCCTCCCCGGCACCCTCAACGACAAAATCGACCCCTACCTGCGGCCCCTCCACGATGCGCTGCGGGAAATGGTCGACCCGGAAATCATCCCCAAACTCATGGAGGCCGGCATCATCGAGGTCGCCCCACTGGCCTACATGCGGGGCCGCACCCTCAACGATGCGTTTGTGATCCTTGACGAAGCCCAAAACACCACGCCGGCGCAAATGAAAATGTTCCTGACCCGGTTAGGGTTCGGATCCACCATTGTTGTCACCGGCGACATCACCCAGGTGGACCTGCCGGCCGGCCAAAAATCCGGGCTCCGGCTGGTCCGGGACATACTCGCCGGGGTGGATGACATCTATTTTGCCGAGCTGACCGCGGACGATGTGGTGCGACACCAATTGGTGAGCCGCATCGTGGCGGCCTACGATGAGTACGAAGAACACCACTAGTAGCGTCGACCACCTAAAGAAAAGCAGCAGATGAGTATCGAAGTTATTAATGAATCCGGCTACGATGGGGTCAACGAAGAATCCCTCGCCGACGTGGCCACATTCGTGCTGCGGGAAATGGACATCCACCCCAGCGCAGAGGTCACCGTGTCCGTCGTGGACATACCCACCATGTCGGAACTGCACCTACGGTGGATGGGGCTAGAAGGCCCCACCGATGTGATGAGCTTCCCCATGGACGAACTCACCCCCAACATGGGCCGACCCGACTCGGCCGGATTCGGTCCGGCAATGCTGGGCGACATTATCCTCTGCCCCGAATTCGCCCACAAGCAGGCGACAAAGGCCGGGCACGATTTGGGGCACGAACTCTGTCTCCTCACCACCCACGGCTGCCTGCACCTGCTGGGCTACGACCACATCACGCCGGAACAAGAACAAAAAATGTTCGCCCTGCAAAATGAACTCTTGATGGATTGGTACGCCTACTGCGCTGACCGGCACATCGAATTCCAGCCCAAACCCACCGGGCCCGGGGCGTTCCCCTCGGCGGCGGACCGGGCGGAACTCGACAAGCAACTCGCTGCCGACAATAACCCCGCAGGCCAGGGCGGCATTCCCGCCATTGCGGAGCCTAAGGAAACCTAAATGAGTCCCCTGGTGATGGGCACAGTTGCCGTAGTCGCCCTGTTTTTCTCCGGGCTGTTCAACACCATCGAGGCGGCACTCGCAGTCAGCTCCAAAGCCCGGGTGGAACAAATAGCCAAAGAAAAATCCACCCGCGCCGCCCGCCGACTCCTGATCGTGCTCGACCACCGGGCCGAACACATCAACCTGCTTATCCTCGGGCAGAAACTCTTAGACGCCACCGCGGCCGTGTTCACCGCCATGCTCGCAATGGAATGGTTATCGCCGCGCATCGAATGGGCGCTCGTGGCAGCCATCGGCGGGGTGACCCTGCTCTCGTTCGTGATCGTGGGCGTGTTCTCCCGCACCATAGGGCGGCAAAACCCCTACACGGTGTCGCTGGCGGCGGCGTTTTTCCTCCGGCCCACCTTCCGAATCCTCAACCCAATATCGAAAGTACTGATTGGTATTGGTAATATTTTGGCGCCGGGCCGCGGCTTCCAAGACGGGCCATATTCCACCGAAGTAGAGCTGAAAGAAATGGTGGAGATCGCCCAGTCCAAGGGCGAAATCGAGGTCGACAGCCGCATGGTGCAAAACGTGTTTGACCTCTCCGACAGCATTGCCCGGGAAGTCATGGTGCCCCGCCCCGACATGGTGTGGATCGAATCGGGGAAACTCGCCGCCCAAGCGCTTAACCTGTGCATTAAATCCGGGCATTCCCGCATCCCCGTGATCGGGGAAAGCGTCGACGACATCGTGGGGGTGGTCTACCTCAAGGACGTGGTGCAGCGCATGCACTCCCCGACCAGGGGCGACAAGAATCCCGTGGTGAATGAGGTCATGCGGACCGCCCATTTCGTGCCCGATTCGAAACGACTCGACGACCTGCTCGATGAAATGCAGCGGGAACGATTCCACATTGCCCTGCTTGTCGACGAATTCGGCGGCGTGGCCGGCCTGATCTCCATCGAAGACATCCTCGAAGAAATCGTGGGCGAAATCACAGATGAATATGATTCGGCGGAAATCACGCCCATTGTGCAGGACCCCTATAACCCCTACAAATATCGGGTGGTGAGCCGGCTGCAACTCGATGACCTGGTGGAACGGATCGAAGACGACCATAACATCACCATCAACTTCGACCCGGAAATTCTCGACCAGATCGACACTGTTGCCGGGCTTATCGCCTATGAAAAAGGCCGGGTGCCGCTGCCCAGCACTGAGGTGGAAACCTCCGGGCTGCGGCTCAAGGCCATTGGTGGCCGGGATCGGCGCGGCCGAATCAGCGTGCGCGAGGTCGACGTCACTATGCTGGTGCGTGGTGACGACGATGAGGAATCAGGCCGCAACCCGGATGATCCCGCCGACATGGCGTAGCTCCCGCGCGGGGCGGCGTCGTCAAGCGGGCAAGTTTTTTATTCACCGGTTGTGGCGCAAGATAGAAGCCATGGCAATTCTTTCAATCCAATCCCACGTCTCCTACGGGCATGTGGGAAACTCCGCCGCCGTTTTCCCACTCCAACGCATCGGGCACGAGGTTTGGCCCGTCCACACCGTGAACTTTTCCAACCACACCGGCTACGGCGAGTGGACCGGCGAACTCATTCCCGCCACGCAAGTAGCCAGCATCATTGACGGCATTCAGGCCCGCGGCGCATTCCCCGCCATTGACGCCATTCTCTCCGGCTACCAGGGCGGATCCGACATTGCTGACGCCATCGTGGACGCCGTGGCAAAAATCAAGGCCGAAAACCCCAACGCCCTCTACGCCTGCGACCCGGTCATGGGCAATGCGAAATCCGGCTGCTTCGTCTCCGATCTCATCCCGCCCCTGCTTCGGGACAAGGTTGTGCCCGTCGCCGACATCATCACCCCGAACCAATTTGAGCTCTCCTACCTCACCGGTGTGGATGCCGACGACATTGACTCCACCCTCAAGGCCGCCGAGGCCGCCCGCAAGATCGGCCCCGAAACCATCCTGGTCACCTCGGTGCTCCGGCCGGACCGGCCCGAACGCACCATCGAAATGATCGCCGTCAACGACCAGGGCGCCTGGAAGGTGCAAACTCCGTTCCTCGACATCAAACGCAATGGCTCCGGCGACGTCACCGCGGCCCTGTTCACCGGGCATTATGTGCGCGACAAGGATGCCGCCGGCGCCCTGGCGAAAACCGCCGCCGCGGTCTATGAACTCATTGAGCTCACGCACGCGAAAGACTCCCGCGAACTCCTGCTTATCGATGCCCAAGAGTCCTACGTCCACCCCACCCACCAGTTCGAAGTGACAAAGATAATATGATTTATCTTACCTATAATGGTGCCGCTTATTGTTTACTGTGCAAATAGTTCATTATTTTTCTGTGCGGGTAATATAAAAAAATTCGCATATGTTTATATGGGGATATTGATGTGTTATTACAATAATTGGACAAAAATATTTTTTCTTAACGTTATAAATTTGCATTATCAAAGTCATATAAGCGTATCCTTATTGCCTATTTTGTCGTTATGATGTTGGCATCGAAGCTTATTCAGCTGCTGGGGAAATGCGGTTCGGCTGGTGGTTGGTAGAACATTATCTTTCGTATCACGTTAATTGCCCGGATGGTTGTGTTTCGGGGGAGCCTGCTAGGGGTAG
>CAJZGD010000153.1 GCA_915275065.1 uncultured Corynebacterium sp.
CCCCCCGGCGGCCGCAGGAGATTTGCAACAAATCAAGACAACCATTGCAGACTATTTCAAACCACGGTTTGAGGGAAGCCCTGAATACGAATTGAAAGTTCGGGACTACACCAAAGAATTGGAAAGCGTCAACAGCGTCCTTGGTGGTATCAGTGCCGCTATTGCAGGTATTGGTGCTATCTCCCTCATGGTCGGCGGCATCGGTGTCATGAACATCATGCTCATCACCGTGACCGAACGCACCCGCGAAATCGGCATCCGCAAAGCCCTCGGTGCCACCCGCAAAGACATTCGCAGACAATTCGTCATCGAAGCAATGGTGGTGTGCCTCATTGGTGGTTTCATTGGTATGGCCATCGGCGCCATCCTTGGGCCACTGGTATGCCAACTCATGTTCCAAACTATGACCATGCCGCCCATCATGGGCATGATCGGGTCCCTCGCATTCTGCCTCGTCATCGGCCTGTTCTTCGGTTGGTATCCTGCCGGCCGCGCCGGCAAACTCGACCCCATCGAGGCACTACGGTACGAATAATCTCCGAGCTTTTCGACGATCGGCCCCGTGCGGTTGTCGAAAAGCTTTCAGTTATTTCCCAGCAGTCCAATCAACTCATGCCACAACCCCGCCACCCGCTTATCGAAACTATCGCTATGACGGAGGCGGGGCACATCCACTGCGACATCCGTAATCACCGTATTCAGACAACGCAATATGTGCAGTAGCGTGGGTGGCGGTGCGCGCCGGGGTAGGGGCTAATCCCGTGACTCAGCCGGCGGTGATAGCCAACTGCCAAAGCGATAGGAAGATTGCTAATAGCAAGGCTTAGATAATTATAGATCGAATGTGTGTTCGCTTCCCTGGAGTAGAGGAAGTCGTGGTTGCTACGGTTGCAGTGGGAGTCGCTGGTTTAATAGTCGTGATGCTTATAGGGGGATGCCTTGGCATGGATGCTATGGGTGGGTGGTATAGGTTGCGGTGCATGTCAGCGAGAATAATGGCCTGTCCACCCGGCATAGTTGCGCAGCGATATAATGACGTTTTGGTCAACAAAATAACCCTGGGCATCGGCAAGTATCAACGGTGCCGTACAGGCGATGGTGGCCGCTGAGTGCACAGGAAACGAGGGGAGGCGCGGCAGTCAACGCTCACACTTGTTGATGGTTCCCACGGTACCTCGCTTGGTTCTCATTGCTAGACTGATCGGTCTTAAAGCTGGGTTTTGACTCTAAATTCATAGTGATCTATCCTGTCTACTTTTCATGATCTCTGAGGGCGAATGAAAAAGCCTAAAAATTAATATAGCAGGTGGTAGGGGCCAATTTATTTACGATTATCTGATTGTAAAAACCCATGAACCTATGAACTAAGGGCGCACTAAGTAGTATGCAAACCTGGAAATTATGTGTTAGTGTCGGTTCCTAATTCGATCAACGATGACAAATTGAAGGAGCCTTACCATGAGTGACCTCACCCCCAACCACAACCCCGGCGAACCCCTCCAGCCCATCGACAAGGAGGGCCTCGCCAAGCTTGCGCAGAAGAATATCGACAACCCCGAGGGGGGCCGGAAGACCGTGCGCACCCACACCGAGGCCGATGGGCAATTCCGTAATTACACCAAGGTGCGTGGACTGGATCCGGTGCTCGTGTCTGAGCCTCCGGCGCTGCTAGGTGATGACTCCGCCCCCAACCCCACCGAGGTTGCCCAGGCCGCACTTGCCGCCTGCATCTCCGTAGGCATTCAGGCCATTGCCACCCACCGTGGCGTTACCCTTACCGCAATCGAAATTGATATCGAAGGCGACATTGATATTTCTCCCACCTGGGGCGTCGGCGACCTTTCCGACGACAAGCGTCCCGGGGTTTCCGACGTTCGCGTCAAGGTAAAGCTTGAAGGCGACGCCGACCGTGACACCCTCGACCAAATTCATCGCGATGCCATCAAGTGGTCGCCTGTGGTCAACACCTACACCCGTCCCGCTCGCCTCACTTCCGAATTGGTATAACCTATGACCGCTATCATCGAACAAGCTACCGCACCGCTCGTTGTTGACCCCAGCATTCTCGAAACTGTGAGCGAGAAAGCGAAGGCAGTTGACGCGGGAACCGAAGATGCACGTTACATTCTGCCGATCCTCGCCGAAGCCGGGCTGCTCGATACGGATCTGCTCACCGCGGCCCGAACTGTTCGGGAAATCTCCCGGCGTGACCTGTCGGTTGGGTTCACCACCTGGGCCCACCTCATGACCCAAACTTATCTTGCCAATGCCAACAAGCCGGCGGCGTCGGCAGTGGAACAGTCGCTGCGTTCCGGCGCCCGACCCGGCATCACCGGCATGGCTGCCGCGTTCAAGGAATTCGCCGGTTGCGGTGAGATCGAACTGGCCGCCACCCCGGTTGAGGGCGGATACCGGGTGACCGGCAAATTGAACTGGGCCTCCAACCTATACGACGACGCAGTGCTGGTGACCGCGGTACGCACCGATGCCGGCGACCGACTGCTCATCTTTGTAGAAAGCGGCGCCGAGGGGCTTACGTTCGGGAAACCGTTTGGCCTGTTGGGCTTAAACGCTACCGCCTCCGCCTGGGTTTCGTTAGAAAACGTGTTCGTGCCGGAGTCGCAGGTTCTCACCCACGATTTTGATGCCTTCATCCTCCAGGTGCGTCCCACGTTTGTGGTTCTGCAAATCGCGGAATGCATCGGGGTTGCCGAGGCTGCGATTGCTGCCGCTAGCGAGCGACTGTTCGGTGTGAATGCGACCTTCGCCGATGAGGTTCAAGACATTGCCGCGAGAGTTTCCGACATTATTGCGCGGCAGGAAAACATTATTACCCGTGTTGGTAATTCGGATATCAGCCCTGTGGAGTTATTAGAATTGCGGTTAGATGCCGCCGAGGTTGCGGTCGCCGCCGCTAATGTGGAGGTGCGGGTCGCGGGTGGGGCCGGCTATGCCAAGAGCTCGCCGGCGTCGCGTCGATTCCGGGAGGCGGCGTTTATCCCGGTGCAATCCCCCTCGGAAGCACAATTGCGGTGGGAGCTGGAGCGAGCGAGGGCCCATGCTTAGCACTATGAAAATGGTGGATAGCACATACTATCGACAAACCGTGGGGAACTTCCCCTCGGGCGTGACCGTGGTGACCGCCCGTGACACCGAAACGGGGGCGGATCTTGGGCTCACCGTGAGTGCTTTCACCTCACTGTCACTGGAACCGCCGATGGTGCTGCTCAGCATCGACGCCAGGTCCAAATCCCACCCCCATCTCATGGTGGGCGCGCCCATTGGGGTGTCCGTGTTGGCCGAGGACCAGTTACACCTGGCGGTGCAGTTCGCCCGCCACGGCCTGGACCGGTTTGCCGGCGTGGACATCGTGCGACGTGGCCCCCATCGTGACGATTCCGCAAGCATTGGTGGCCGGGATGATGTGGGAGTGCCACTGATCGGTGGCGCGGCCGCCTGGTTCCTCGGGACCGTTACCGACCGCTATGTTGGCGGCGACCATGTTATCCTCACCGTCACCGTGGATGATTGCGGCTGGGAGGAAGAAACCCGCCCCTTGATCTACCAGCGTGGGAAGCTCCACCACTGGCCTGACGAACTCGGCTGAAACTGGTCGGGCCGGGATGCTCGCCCAAACTGGCAGGTGGTGGCGTCGAATTATGCTACATTGGGAAATCGACATGGGGTGCGCTCCTCGGAGCGCTGAGAACACACCCATTGAACCTGCTCTAGCTCATACTAGCGAAGGAATTGTCGAGGTCTTTCACATTCATGCCGAATCACGCCACCAAAACTGCGCTTATCGCCGCCATTGACGCAATGCGGAACACTCGCCCGCTCGTGCAATGCCTCACCAATAATGTGGTTACCCAAGTCACCGCAAACGTGTTACTCGCGGCTGGTGCCACCCCCGCAATGTGCGACACCCTGGAAGAATCCGCAGCCTTTGCCCGGGTCGCATCCGGGGTGCTCATCAACCCGGGAACTCCCTCCGCGGAACAATACACTGGCATGCGGGAGGCCATCCTCGGCGCCAATAGCGTTGGCACCCCCTGGGTGCTCGACCCGGTTGCCGTCGGCGCCTTGCCGCATCGCACCGCCTTCGCCCGGGAAATCCTGGCATACCATCCCACCGCAATCCGCGGTAACGCCTCGGAAATCGCTGCCCTGGCCGGGGTCGGAGCCGGTGGCCGCGGCGTAGACGCCACCGATGATGCGGAAGCCACCATTCCCGCCGCTCGTGATCTGGCGGCGCAAACCGGGGGAGTGGTGGCCATCTCCGGGGCCCAGGACATTATCGTCAGCACTCGCCGGGTGACCCGATTGGTTTCTGGGCACCCCATGATGCAACTCGTCATCGGCACCGGCTGTTCCCTGGGTGCCCTCGTAGCAGCCTATCTTGGTGCCCACCGTGCCGTCGCGGACGGCCAGGACGCATCATTCGACCTGCATGATGCGGTAGTGGCGGCCCACGCCCATAGTGGTGCTGCCGGCATGGTCGCCGCCCAACAGGCATCTGCCCCCGGATCCTTCGCCGTCGCCTGGATCGATGCGCTCTATCAGCTCACCTCTGAACGCATCGCCGAGCTTGTCACAATCGAGGAGGAGTAAGACATGCGCGAACCAATTTGGGACCTTTACCTCGTCACCGATCCCGGATCCGACCCGGATGCTGTGCCCACCATTGTCACCCAGGCCATTGCCGGTGGTGTGACCGTGGTGCAATTGCGAGATAAACACGCCACCAAGGCCCAGATCCGCCAGCGGGCCCAAGCACTCCGGGACGCAATACAGGCGGTGACGTCTGCTTCGGATACCGACCCGAGTGCCGTGCCGCTTTTCATTAACGATCATGTGGATATTGCCGCCGAACTGGGACTCCATGCCCACATAGGCCAGGGGGACCTGTCCTATGTTGAGGCGCGATGGCAGCTGCCGGCGGAATTGATGCTGGGGCTCAGCATCGAAACCGTCGACCAGTTGGAACACGTGGTGGAAACCTGCCGCGCATCCGGGGTGCGGCTTCCCGACGTGGTCGGCATTGGGCCAGTGCGTGCCACCGAGACGAAACCCGACCACGCGACGCCCCTGGGGGTGGCTGGGGTGCAACGGATTGCCCGAATGGCGGCAGCCCATGGGATGAAGAGCGTGGCCATTGGTGGCGTCGACAAGCATATTGCCGCCGAGTTACACCAGGTAGACGGCGTGTGCGTCGTGTCTGCGATCATGTCTTCCCCCGACCCCGCGGCCGCCGCCGGTGAGCTTCGGGCAGCCTTTGCTTTGCGACGCCCGTCGGTGCCGCGGGTGCTCTCCATAGCCGGGACCGACCCCACCGGCGGCGCTGGTGCGCAAGCAGACCTGAAATCTATTGCCGCTGCCGGGGGCTATGGTATGAACGCTATCACCGCACTAGTTGCGCAAAATACGCATGGGGTGCGGTCGATTCACACCCCACCGCTCGCATTCCTGCGGGAACAACTCGATGCTGTGGCATCGGACGTGACCATTGACGCCGTGAAAATCGGCATGCTCGGCAGCGCCGACACCGTGGCGTGTGTGCGGCAATGGTTGGCGGAACACCCCATGCCCCTGGTCGTGCTCGACCCGGTGATGGTGGCCACCAGCGGTGATCGACTTCTCGACTCCGATGCGGAACAAGCCGTGATCGAATTCGCTCATCATGTGGACATCGTGACTCCTAACGTGCCGGAACTCGCGGTGCTCCTCAGCGCCCCGGAACCCGCACGCACGTTCGAGAAAACCCTGTCCCAGGCGGCGGAATTTGCCCAGAAATCGAATACCATTGTGATTGCCAAGGGTGGGCACCTCGACGGGAAGCTCGCCAGTAACGCCGTGGTGTATCCCGATGGGCGCATTACCACCATCACCACACCCCGAATCGACACCACTAACACCCATGGCACCGGCTGTTCTCTATCCTCCGCCCTGGCCACCCGGCTGGCCGTTGGCGACACCGTCATCGAAGCAATCGAATGGGTGAGCTATTGGCTTGCCGATTCTATCCGCGCCGGGGCGGCCCTGGAGGTGGGGGTGCCTGGTGGGCACGGTCCCATAGATCATTTCCATCAAGTGCGGCGGCAGGCGGTGTGCGCCAGTACAAAACCTTGGAAATTCACTGGTGAAGTGGGGCATCAGCCAATTATTCCGGCGGTGGGTCCATATACCCAATCCCTGTGGGATTCCATGGGGGAGGTGTGGTCGCAGATCATGGGGCTACCGTTTATTATGGGATTGCGGAACGGCAGTCTTTCCAAATGGGAGTTCGATTTCTATTTGAACCAGGATGCCCACTATTTGGTGAACTATTCCCGAGCCTTGGCGGTGTTGGCGGCCAAGGCGG
>CAJZGD010000154.1 GCA_915275065.1 uncultured Corynebacterium sp.
CCGCCCCGCCCACGCCGACCCCGGTGGCGGCTGCGGCCGTCGTCAAGCAGTTGCAGGCTGGAAACGTGCTGGTTGTCACCGGCGCCGGGGTGTCCACCGACTCCGGCATTCCCGACTATCGGGGCCCGGGCGGCTCGCTTCGTCACCACCGCCCCATGACCTACCAGGAGTTTCGTGGCGACGACCACGCGCGCCGCCGCTATTGGGCTCGCTCCTATCTGGGGTGGCGGCACCTCGCGGGCGCCCAGCCCAACTATGTGCACCGCTGCTTATCGACGCTCGAAGCCGCCGGCCATCTCACCGGGATCGTCACCCAAAACGTTGATGGCCTGCACCAGGCCGCTGGCAGTCGCACCGTGATTCCGTTGCACGGCGACCTCGCCACCGTTATCTGCCTAAGCTGCGGCGCCCGCGAGGACCGCCGTGAGTACGATGCGCGCATGACCATTGCCAATCCTGGATTTGCCGAGGCCATTACCCTCGACCCCGCCACCATCAATCCGGACGGCGACGTTCAGCTTGCCGACTCCGCCATCGATGGTTTTCACGTGGTCGGCTGCGCCCGCTGTGGCTCCGCCCTCATGAAGCCCGACGTGGTCTACTTCGGGGAGCCCGTACCCCGACCCAGAAAACAGCAGGTCGCTGACCTTATCGACCAATCCGATTCCGTGCTGGTGGTGGGCTCGTCTCTGGCGGTCATGAGTGGCATGCGCATAGTTCTTGACGCGAAAAAGCAGCACAAACAGGTGAGCGTCATCAACGGCGGGCCCGGCCGTGCCGACGATCGGGTCGACGTGCTGTGGCGCACGGATCTCGCCACCGCCTTCCGCCGGATTATGCCGCAGCTGGTGTAGGCGGCCTATGCCAGGACAATTTTTCCAAAGGAAATAAAATAGAGAATTGTGACAATAAAAGAGTGCACGAAGAAGAATGTTATGGGAAAAATAGCCGCGCATAATGCCAAAACTACGCAGCGAACACTCCGCGATAATATGGCCAATATTCCCGGGATAATGCCCAAGGGAATGGTGTAAATCATGGCGGAAAATATCCCCTGCGGAAATAGCTGAAATGCCATGTGCCCAATGAGCGCGCAGAGCACTATGAGCACAGAGCACAGTCCTGATGCTATTTCGTACTGATTGCGTGGGCGGAAATATGTCGGGAAAAACTTTTGGGCGGGAGACATGACGGGCCTCCTAGATGTTGTGCTGGTCTGATGTCTCTATCATAGCGTGCGGTGAATAGTCACAGGGAGGTTGCGGGGGAAGTAGGACGAATGTGGGGTAGGTCCGTCAAAGTCAGACAGGTTTCTTATTGTGTAGTACATATACTGGTGGGTGTATTGAGTGGTGATGGTCCATGGGTGTAGTTGATAGGAATTATGTATGGCCGCGTCGTCAGGTAAAAAATCCTCCAGGTCGAAAAAATCGCGATCCGCATTGGCGAATCCTCCCAAACGTTCCAAAGCCCAGCAGTGGCGTGATACGGCGATCATTTTCGGTGGCCTCCTCGTTATATATTGGGTGATATCAGGTTTAATATTCTTGATAAGCGATTTTGGGATCTTTGAAGAGGGAGACTGGGTGACCGAGAAGGCTCGCGCCGACAAAGTTGCCGCTTTCACCGCAGAACATCCAGAGGCATTCATTATGGATGTGTGGGGTGTTGATGATAGTAAAACGAAAATAAACCCGGTGATAGCAGGTGCGGACAGTGGCGTGCGGGTCTGGTGCATTAATTCGCATGAAGTGACTAAGACCGTTGCTGAGGCGGCGCAGAAACTTTGCAAAACCGCAAAATCGGGGCCGACGACCATTGCTATCTATGGTGGGAATTTCGCCAGTGTGGATTTCTCCGACAGCCCCTTGGGGAGAAGCAATCTTGAGCTGACGGTGCAGCAGTGGGGGAATAATAAATATAAGAGCCTAGAAAAAATGTTTGCGGGATTCCATGCGGTGGAATTTGCGGATGATGCGGGCATGCCAGATCTCAGCCAAGCCACCTCAATTGAACAAATATTTGAATATGTTAATTCGATTATCGGTGATTTAAATAAGTGGGATGTGAGTAATATTGAGAATTTTTCCTCCGCATTTCACGACTCACAATTCAATGGTGATATTTCCAAATGGGATACTCGAAATGCCACCACAATGAATGACATGTTTATGAGCGCCTTTTATTTTAATGGTGATATTTCCCGGTGGAACACTTCCCGGGTAACGAATATGGAAAGCATGTTTTTCCAAGCCGCATCGTTTGATCAGAACCTGTCGCAATGGAATATATCGCAGCTAAAATCGGCATACAGTATGTTCAATGAGTCTGGGTTGTCTCCCAAGAATTTTACCGCTACGCTCGATGGCTGGGCCATTCGGGGGCCGCAGCAAAGTGTCCATTTGGGTGCCCGGACGATTCATCATTGTGGGGATCGGCAGGTTGGTTTGCATAAGCTGCAGAAAACCTATGGTTGGTCGATTGAAGACGAGGGTACAACAACTGAATGCGATCCTTTTTGGGTCAAAATGGTGGATAAGAACGCATTTAAAGATCCCGTCGAATTGCCGACATCGGCGTTGCTAAAGGTCAATAAAAAACCGCAAAAGTCGTCCAGTGAATGCCAGATGTATGACGAAAAGAACCTGGTATTGGAATGCAGCATTTATAAGGCAGGTAGCCACACTTTTTGGGTGGAGGATTCGGAAGGCCGGCAAGTGACTACGGATATTTATGTGACCGAATATGTGGACACCGACGACGGCTAACATGTTCTCGCTTGTCGACGTTACGTCCAAGCGTGGTGAGCCCTATGAACTCAGCCGCTCATAGGCCAGTTGGTAGAAATCCGCATTGGGTTCGGCCGAAAACGCGGTTCTGCCAAGCCGAACCGCAGCGACCGATGCCGAGCACAGACCGCCGAAGGGCTCCCACACAACATCACCAGGGTTGGTGGTGGCGTTGATACAGCGTTCCATGAGGTCGAGCGGCTTCTGGTTCAGGTGGCTGGCGCTCAGTTTTGTTGGCTTGTGGGTGCGTGGGGCGCTGCGCCGCATGGATCCCCGGTAGCGTTCCGAATTCCGCAGCGGGGGTCGTTCCCACACATTGGTCACCCCGTGCTCGTGATGCCAGACGCTCCGGGTTGCGGCCCATTCGGCGGCTGACACCGGGGTGGTGCCGTCGAAACTGAAGTAGGGTTTGCCTGCGGGGTCGCCGAACCGATTGGCGTGGGTGACCAGCTGCATCATGACGTCGACAGGCGGAAAATACCATAACCATCCTTGGTCGAAATATTTTCTCGTGGCCGCGTTCTTCACGCCGCAGGCCTTATTGGCGTCAGCTTTGGGCAGCCCAGTGCGCAGCCACTCGCTCAGCAGCCATTCCTTCATGTGGATGAGCTGCGGGGAACCGGGATGCTTGGGCAGCCGTGGGGTGCGGGTGTAGAACGCGCACACCTCGGTGACCACCGGGAATCGTCGAATAGTTTTCGAATTCAGGTTTCCGGCAATGTGTCCGGTTCCCTTATTCCAAATGTTGAGGGTTTCGTACTGCCACCCATGGTCGGTGAGTAGGGGATGAATGTTCGCCCACCCGATTTCGGTATTCCACAACCAGAGTGTTGTGGCCAGCGTGGCCTTAGCAGACCAGGCGGCGATGTGTGGCTCGTACCAGCGTGGCAGCTCCGTCGGGGTTCTGGGGTCTCCGGGGAAGCCGCCCACACCGTAGGCCCCGTCGGAAATGATGGTGGTGGGGGTGTCCCAGGTGTCGTAGAAATCGAGGGCGTCGCCGTAGGATAACCGCCATGTGCCGGTCAAGACCGCTGGCCCCGGTAGACGATAAAGTGGCAGATCGGCCCGATGATGGGGACACACAGGGCAATGATAACCCACACCGTTTTCATTTTGGGCGTCTCGGTAGAGCGGGACAGTGTGAATAAAAACCCTATGAATAGCAGGATTGACAACAGTAGTCCGAACGAGAAAATCAGGTCGTATAGTAGCATATTTGTCCTTTTTTGATAGTAATTATACATAATTACCGCCGTCCTTGGCGCCACAACTCTATGCCGGCTACCCGGTGGCCGAACTGGATATGGCCCGCACCGATGCCGGCGTGGAAACCGCTGGGAAGGTCGATGTGATATGGCAAGACTTCGGCGTTACACCACCCAACATGGGGTTCGGTTCCGTGGTAAGCGCTGGCAGCATCGAATTTTTCCGGAAATTCACCAAGTAGCAACCCCGAACATACGACTTCCCTAGTAGCATCATAAGAAACAGGGAAGGAGAACGATTCCGTGAGCGGGTTGACACCGGCGGCAGCCGTCGAAAAGCTCAAGCAACACTATGACACTGTGACAGCCATTGCACGCACCGCCATATATGAACCCCATAAATACCCGCAGGTAACCTACCCAAAACTTATTGTTGATATTCACAGCTGGCATCCCGTCGACCGCACTGAACCCTTCGGCTACGTCGAAGACGCCGGAACCTACACTGCCTGCCTGAGCAAACCCGCGCTCATGGAGCCCTACCTCGTCGAACAGCTCGAACGACTCGCGCGCAACTATGACTGCACCATTACCGTCGGCGACTCCGGTGTGCGCATCCCGCCCGAATTTATCGACGGGCTTGCCGGTGCGGTCGGTGCCAAACGCGCCCCCGAAATCCCCCGCCCCACGCTTGACGACGTCGACGACGCCATCATCGACGGCGACTGGGACGCCTTCCACGGGCCGGAAAAACCCCTCTTCCACTTCACCCCCCAGCGGTTCGATATTGCCTGCGAACGCATCGAACACTACACCGGGCTTCCCGTGGAAACCGTGCAGAAATATATTCTCTTTACCAATTACGGCATGCACACCAACGAATTCCTCCGCTATGGGCTTGCCGAACTGCACACCGATAGCCGCTACACCGCGCTCGTGCTTGCCGACGGCCGAACCATCACCAAAGCCCAGGCCACCACCATGGACATCAGCGCCCTCACCATGGAATCCCACTACCAAATGCCCAGGTACGACCTGATTTCACCTGGCAACCGGGGGATTACCATGATTAATATCGGGGTCGGGCCCTCCAATGCGAAAACCATCACCGACTGCCTGGCCGTGCTGCGGCCCGACCTGTGGATCATGATTGGCCACTGTGCCGGCCTCGACGGCCGCATGCGCATGGGCGACCTTATTTTAGGAAACGCCTATCAGCGAAGCGATCATTTGCTCGACACGCATATCCCCACGGAGTTTCCCATCCCGGCCGTCCCCGAGGTCCAACGCGCCCTGGAATCCGGGGTCGCCGAGGTGTATGGCGCCGACCTGTCCCTCATGCGCACCGGCACTGTCATTTCCACCGATGATCGCAATTGGGAATGGCACACGCCCAAGGCCCTGTGGGAGTGGTTGCGCTGCTCCACCGCCATTGCCTGCGATATGGAATCCGCCACCTTGGCCGCCAATGGCTATCGGTATCGAATCCCCTATGGTACGTTATTGAGTGTCTCTGACCTGCCGTTGCACGCGGTTCCTAAACTTCCTGCAGCCGCACAAGCTTTCTATTCATCCTCCAAGGAGGCGCATGTGATGTGTGCCGTGCGAGCTGTAGAAAACCTCGCCGAATCCCCGCACCGGTTGCGCACAAGAAAACTGCGGCGCACCGTTGCTGAAGTCCCATTCAGGTAGCCACTAATTCCAAGGATCCCATCATGAAACGCTCCCTCACTCGTGTCGTCATTGCTGTCTGTATGCCAGTTGGCCTTATGCTTTCTGCCTGCGGCTTTGGTGGTTTTACTCATTCAAGCACCACCGATGTTCCCGCGCCGGCCGGTGCCGCAGGTGCCACAGATAGCCCAGCCGCCACAGAAACATCCCCACCACCACAACTTATCGCCACCGACCACACCGGGGTTGCCGCCGTGCAGAAACTCGTGAATAAGGCCGACACCGTTGTCGTGGCATCGAAAACAAATTCGGGCGCCGGCGCACAAAAAGCCAAAGAATTGCGGGCACCCCTGCTCATCGACGACGGCACCAACACCGACGCCATCGCCACCGAAATCAAACGGTTAAAAGCCAAGGAAGAACGGGTGGCGGATGCTGACCCCGGCGCGTCCGTGGCACCCAGCACATCCGCGGCGCCGAGCGCGCCGAGCACGTCGGGCGCGCCCACTTCCGCAGCGGCTACTACTTCCGCCGCCGCCACCCCGGCCGCCCCCGGCCCCCC
>CAJZGD010000155.1 GCA_915275065.1 uncultured Corynebacterium sp.
CGCGGAGCGGCGGGATTGCGTGGGAGCGGGTGGCCGCCTGGTAGCAGGTTTCCGCAAGTTTGGCCCTGATTGGTGGGGAGTCTATTTCCTCTACGTTATGGGCTAGGGCTAGGGCGGTGGCTACTTCGGTGGCGGCGTCGTCGCCGATGCCGGCTTGTGGGGGGATGGTGGTGGTGAGGGTGATGTCGAAGCCGGCGGTTTCCCGGCTGAGGAGTTGGCGTTGGATGAGGGTGGCAACAAGTTGGGATAATATTTCGGCCCGGGTGGTGCAGGTTGCGGTGCTGGCGGGTTCGGATGATGCGGTGGTGTTCTGGGTGTCGGCGGTGATGTCGTCGAGGGCGGGCGCGGTGGTGGTGTGAGACTGAAACCCATCGGTGGTGGGGTCGAATGTGTATTCGGTTACATGGATGGTGCGGTCGGGCCGGGGGCTGATGGCTGCGGCGACCCGTGCTTGGCACAGGCTCAGCAGCACAATGCCGCCGGCATGGTCGGTGTGTTCACCAATAAGCGACCAGGTGGCGGGTGCCGTGGCGAGAGCTTCGGGGGCTCGCCCTGCTGCCGTGGTGTGGTATTCCACCACGGCAGCTATGAGATCATTATTGTCGGCTTGCGAATCAGTATTGGTGGGCCACACCGGCATGACTGTTGACTTTCTATTCCTTGAGGATATTCCTGGGGTTGTATACATCCAATGTAGCGGCAACCGGTCGATCACCGCAGATGTTAAAATGACCAGACGCTAGTTCGTTGGTCGTTGACAGAAAGTAGCATGATGCACAGGGAAGATTTGAAATATTACTATAATCTGGAAACCCGCCAGGTGGAGCAGGGAAAAATTTCTTCCTTCGATAATCGCATCGGCCCGTATGACACCCGCGAGGAAGCGGAGCATGCTTTAGAGATAGCCCGGGAACGCAACCGGATCGCCGACGCTTACGATGAGCAAGACGACCAGTGGCGTGATTGATATCCTTAGGACAACATTCCCGGTGGGTTAAAGACGCTGATAGGCTTGGGTGACCGCGGCCATGGCGGCCGGATAGTCTTGCATGATGTGCCGACTTAGTTCCACTTCGGTTTCGTACAATACACCATAGATGAAGGTGTTTTCGCCGCGTTCGAAAGCCTCGTGCGACTTGGCTAGCAGTTTCTTCCGGGAGGTGATGCTGTCCTGGAAATTCCCTAGCACCTCCTGAAGCTGTTTGCAGGCACGGTACAGTTGACCTGTGGGAATGTCGGTGGCGTCCCCCATGGCTTCCGTGGTGTACCGGAGTTTCTTCGCGGCCTTGCGTACGTCGTGGAATTTTTGTTCCTGCTGCGGCCGGAGCGATGAACGCCCATCCCAATCACTCGTGGCCTTGTTGTGCAGCTTTAAGAGTCGCTTATAGCTCTTCCGTAACTGTTCAAGCAGCACGTTTGTTGGGGCTGGCGTGGGGTCGGGGTCGGCTAGTTCCTGCGGGTGGGCGATGAGTTCATCCAATTCGTCCAGCAGCCGCAGGTATCGGTCGTCGTTGAGCGCCGCTACTATTTTTTGGTGCGCGGCAGCGTATTCCGCCAGCATGTCGTCGTGTAACTGCTTGCCACTTGTGGCATCAATGATTCCGCTGGGGTGCTGGTCGCACAGGTTCTTGAACCGTTCGGCGATGACCTCGGCGTCGCGTGCCACCCCGAGGGTGGCGGCCAAATGCTTGAGTTCTTCGGACACATCCTTGTGGTGGGTGCCTTCAAGAATGCCGGCAAAGCTTTGCAGGTGGCTGCGCAGCTCCCGGGTGGCGACCCGCATTTGGTGGACGGAATCCCACTCGTCCCGCCGCACCCGCGGGTCGTACGCCAATAACTTATCCCGGTTACGCTTCAACGCTGCTATCACCCCGGCGGTGGGGGAGTTCGGGTCAAGATTACTGTCGATCGTGGGTTCGGTTGGCAGGTCCGGCCCTAACGCCATCGCTAGTTTCGACGGGCTTTTCGACGCTGTGGCGCCCGCCCGGGTCAAGACCTCGGTGGCGGCTGCAATGAGGGTTGATGGGGCAGCTGGGGTCACCTCAACTTCCCACTCCCGCCAGCTCGTGGCGGTATCCGACTTCATTGATGTGGCCGACACGTGGTCGTCGCAAAACTCCGCAACAATGGTGCCCGCCGCATCCCCCAACAGTGTTTCATGCCGCTCATTGTCTACCTGGGCGATGGGGGACAGGGGCTCATCACGAACAATCGAACGCACCATCGAACGAATTTCTTCGGGTATTTTTGTGCCTTGATCAATGGGGTGGTGCACTTCTAATCTTCCAGTTTTCCCCGGGAACTTAATGTGCCACCCGTCATCCGTGCCCCCGGTCCGCCGCCGCAGGGTTATCTTTGATCGGGTAAGCCGCAGATCCTCGGTGTCGTAATACACCGCCGACAGGTGATGCACCTTTGTCGACACGATCTGCTCCACCCCCATGATCGTGGTGAGATCCGGCACCACAGTGTCGGATATGACGGAAAACTTTGCCTCAACTTCCACCTGACTCTTCAGCTCCATAACCAGATTTTACCAGCAAAACCACCATGGGTGGGTGCCGGGAGGACGTCGAAAAGCGAAAAGGCAACTATGGTTAAACCCATGGATTCCCAACAAGAATATGTGCTACGCACCGTGGAAGAGCGCGATATTCGGATCGTGCGACTCTGGTTCAGCGACATTCTCGGCACCCTCAAATCCGTTGCCATCGCTCCCGCCGAATTAGAAAGCGCGTTCGCCGAAGGCATCGGGTTTGACGGTTCCGCCATCGAGGGGTTTTCCCGCATCTCCGAATCCGACACCATCGCCATGCCCGACCCCTCCACCTTCCAACTGCTTCCCCTCGGCGTCGGCGACGGCGGCATTAAATCCGCCCGCATGTTCTGCGATATCCTCAACCCCGACGGTCAGGCCTTCTACTCTGACCCCCGCCAGGTGTTGCGCCGTCAAGTCCAGGCCGCCGCCGACGAAGGCTTTACCTGCAAAGTCAGCCCCGAAATCGAATTCTATCTCGTCGAAGACCAAGAAACCGACGGTCGGCCCCCCAAACCCACCGATGACGGCAGCTACTTCGACCAGGCCAACCGCAGCCTCGCCCCCTACTTCCGCCGCGACGCCATGCTCGCCCTGGAAGACATGGGCATTCCCGTGGAATTCTCCCACCACGAAACCGCCCCCGGCCAGCAAGAAATCGACCTGCGCCACGCCGACATTCTCACCATGGGCGACTCCATCATGACCTTCCGGTACATCACCAAACTCATTGCCCACCGCAATAACGTGGCCGCCACCTTCATGCCCAAACCCTTCACCGACTACGCCGGCTCCGCCATGCACACCCACATGTCCCTCTTCGAAGGCGACATCAACGCATTCCACGACCCCGACGCCGAATTCAGCCTCTCCCGCACCGGCCAACAATTCATCGCCGGCATCCTCACCCACGCCAACGAAATCTCCGCCGTCACCAACCAATGGACCAACTCCTATAAACGCATCCTCTTCGGCAGCGAGGCCCCCACCGCCGCCACCTGGGGCGTGTCCAACCGCTCCGCCATGGTTCGCGTCCCCACCTACCGGCTGGGCAAAGCCGAATCCCGCCGCGTCGAAGTCCGATCCCCCGACTCCGCCTGCAACCCCTACCTCGCCCTCGCCGTCCTCCTCGCCGCCGGCCTGCGCGGCATCCGCGACGGCTACGAACTCAACGAACCAGCCGAAGACGACATTGCCGCCCTCACCCGCCGCGAACGCCGCGCCCTCGGATACGTCGACCTGCCCGCCAGCCTCGACCAAGCCCTAAGAGAAATGGAAAAATCCGACTTCGTCGCCGACATCCTGGGCGAACACGTTTTCGAGTTCTTCCTTCGCAATAAATGGCGCGAATGGCACGACTACCAAAAACAAATCACGCCCTGGGAACTCCAAAACAACCTCAGCTTCTAAAATGAGAAAGCATGACCACCCCACGCACCACCCGCAGTCACATCCCCACCCCCGGAGCCCTCAGCCTCACCAGCCCCAGAGCCGTCAGCGACCTCACCTGGCTCGGCTGGTGGAACAGCGCCAGCGTGGAAGTCCTCTGGGCGCTCTCCGGGGCGCCCGACGCCGACCTGGCCCTCAACTCCCTCTACCGACTCATGGTCGCCCTCGACGACCACCAAGGCAACCACGACGACATCGACCACGCCATCCGCACCGACCCCGTATTCCGCGTCCGACTCTTCGCCCTCCTCGGCGCATCCAGTGTCCTTGGTGACCACCTCATCGCCAACCCCACCACCTGGCACCTCCTCCGCCACGACGCCCCCACCCGACGCGACATGCTCCGTGAACTCCTCGGCTGTATCGGCGCCGCCCCCGCCGGCCTAGTCGGCGACACCGCTACCGACGCCCTCGATAACGTAGGCACCTACCGGGCCGCCGGCACCGGCACCACCGCCACCTGCACCACCATCGAAACCACGCTGAAGCAAACCTACCGCACCCTCCTCATGCGCATCGCCGCCATCGACCTGGCCGGCACCTACCCCGAAAACTCCCGCCGAGTCGGCCAACCCGAAGTACCACTCGGCACCGTCACCGCCCAACTCGCCGACCTGGCCGATGCCGCCCTTACCGCCGCCCTCGCCGTGGCCATACGACACGTCTACGGCGACAACCACGTCGAATCCCAACTCGCCGTCATCGCCATGGGCAAATGCGGCGCCCGGGAACTCAACTACATTTCCGACGTCGACGTCATCTTCGTAGCAGAACCAGCAGACGCAGCCGCCACCAGGGTCGCCAGTGAACTCATCCGCCTCGGCTCCCACTGCTTCTTCGAAGTCGACGCTGCCCTGCGCCCCGAAGGAAAACACGGCGCCCTGGTCCGCACCCTCGAATCCCACGTCACCTACTACCGTCGGTGGGCAGAAACCTGGGAATTCCAGGCCCTCCTCAAACACCGACCCATGACCGGCTACCTGCCGTTAGGGCGTGCCTACAGCGACGTCATCTCCCCCCTGGTGTGGCAAGCCAGCCAACGCGACTCCTTCGTCGCCGACGTCCAAGCCATGCGCCGCCGCGTCCTGGAAAACGTGCCCGAAGCCATGAAACACCGAGAACTCAAACTCGGCGAAGGCGGCCTCCGTGATGTCGAATTCGCCGTGCAACTCCTCCAACTCGTGCACGGCCGCTACGACGAAACCCTCCGCACCCCAGCCACCATCGACGCCCTCGCCGCACTCATCGAATCCGGCTATGTAGGCCGCGAAGACGGCGCAAACCTCATCGAATGCTACGAATTCCTTCGATCACTCGAACACCGACTCCAACTACAAAAAGTCAAACGCACCCACACCCTCCCCGCAGAATCCGACTACCAAACCCTCCGCTGGCTCGCCCACGCTGCCGGCTTCCGCGGACACATGACCCAATCCAGCGTCGAAAAAATGCTCGACGAACTGCGGAAAGTTCGCCTCAGCATCTCCTCGCTCCACCACAAACTGTTCTACCGGCCCCTCCTGGATTCGGTGGTCAACCTCAGCGTCGACACCATCAAACTCTCCGCAACCGCGGCAAAAGAACAACTCCGGGCCCTCGGCTACCTCTACCCCGACCGCGCATTCGAACACCTCACCGCACTCGCCGCCGGGGCAAACCGCAAAGCCAAAATCCAAGCAATGCTGCTGCCCACCCTCATGGAATGGCTCTCCACCACCGCCGACCCCGACGCCGGCCTGCTCAACTATCGGAAACTCTCCGACGCGGCATTCGACCGTATTTGGTTCCTCCGGCTCCTCCGCGACGAAGGTATCGTAGGCAAACGCCTCATGCGCATCCTCGGCAACTCGCCCTTCGCATCTTCCCTCATCATCGCCGCACCCGACATTGTCAAACAGCTTGGCGACGGCGCCACCGGCCCCAAACTCCTCGAAACCAAACCCGATACCGTATCCACCTCCCTGGTGCGGGCCGCCTCCCGCCACGACGACCCTGACAAGGCTATCGCTGTCGCCCGGTCCCTCCGCCGCACTGAACTCGCCCGCATCGCCGCCGCCGACCTCCTCGACCTCATGACTGTGCAGGAAGTCTGCCGCAGCCTCTCCCTCGTGTGGGATGCCGTGCTCGAAGCCGCCCTCCGAGCCGAAATCAGTGCCGCCCTCCGGGCAGAAAACCTCACCACAGCCCCCGCCGAAATCGCCGTCATCGGCATGGGCCGCCTCGGCGGCG
>CAJZGD010000156.1 GCA_915275065.1 uncultured Corynebacterium sp.
CTGACGCCTTCGCGTTAGGCTCGTTGTTTTGTGCCCACGTGAACGTGACTTTGATCTTGTTTGTGGCTATCCGGTTGATGGTGGGGGAGAACCCAAACGCTTGTTCCGTTGCTCGCCCCACGAATTCCCCACGGTAGAAAAACATGATCTGTTGGGGAGAGCTACCTGTTGCGCCGGCGACTCGCAGCACAATCCACGAGAATGGCCGGCAGGGGTCATACCCTGTGAAATCCGCCTTGGTGGGGTCCCAACGGTAATTCTTACCAGGTCCGGGTACCCGGTACATTGACGTTACCATTGCTTCTGGGCCAGACATTGTGCCGCATTTGCTCCGAGACTTTTCCTCCCGCGCTGTTTTGGCTTGCGACGGTGCTTCTGCCGCCCCCACCGGCTGGGCGGGGGCTAATGAGACAGCAAGCAGAAATGCCATGCACATAATTGGAATTTTCTTTTTCATGATGACTCCTTAGGTTAAGAAAGAACTCAGGGCAAAAACCAGGGGATACCCCGATGCTATCTCGCCATTACCGCCCTAGGCTAGGTATTAATACTCACAAGATAAACGGAAGGAATTTCTTATGGCCCTAAAATTCTCCCTCGATCTCGAAGGTGCTACCTTTGACGAGCTTGCCACTTTTGTCGAATCCCTGAAAACCGCAGGCATGAAAGATCATGACACACTGACGCTGGATGGTACACAATTGGTTGCCACGGTAGAGCCTACCGGTGGCCAGGTGAGCGATGCCCGCCGGGCCACCGCAACCCCACGTCAAACCGTCTATCCCGATGCCTTCCCGAGCACCGGTAACCTTGATTTTATGAAGTTCGGGGATGCCGCCCTGGATTCCCTGATCGAGGCCCTGAAGTATCGTCGCGGCCGGTAGGATAAACCGTCGATAAGTGTAATGCGGGTGGGAAACGCTATGGTAGATTCCATGCGTTATATCTCCACCCGCGATGAGTCCCGCACCGAAGTCCCGTTTAGCGACATCCTTCTCGGCGGGCTCGCCCCCGACGGTGGCCTCTACCTGCCCGCCGAATATCCGCAGGTCACCGGCGATATGCTCGATAGGTGGCGGAAACTGCTCAACACGCAGGGGTATCCCGCCCTCGCCGCCGAAGTCCTGCAATTATTTATCGACGACATTCCCGCCGATGATCTTACCGCCATCGCCCACCGCGCCTACACCTTCCCGAAGTTTGCTCATGCCGAAATCGTGCCGGTGACCAAGCTGGAAGATGGCATGTACATTGGTCATCTTTCCGAGGGGCCCACCGCAGCTTTTAAAGACATTGCCATGCAATTGCTCGGGGAATTTTTCGAATACGAGCTGCGCCGGCGGGGTGAAACCCTCACCATTGTGGGGGCAACTTCGGGCGACACCGGGTCTGCTGCCGAATACGCCATGAGTGGGCGGGACGGCATTAAGGTATTCATGCTCACTCCGGCCGGCCGCATGACCCCATTCCAGCAGGCACAAATGTTCGGTCTTGACGATCCCAACATCTTTAACATTGCCCTCGAAGGAGTGTTCGATGATTGCCAGGATGTGGTCAAGGCCGTGTCTGCCGATGCCGACTTTAAACGCGACCACCGCATCGGTGCCGTAAACTCTATTAACTGGGCCCGGCTCGTCGCCCAGGTGGTGTATTACATTTCCTGCTACCTGCATGTTGCCACCTCTAACGAGCAAAAAGTATCATTCAGCGTGCCCACCGGCAACTTTGGGGACATTTGCGCCGGCCACATCGCCAAGCAAATGGGGGTGCCGATTGACCGGCTCATCGTGGCCACCAACGAGAATGATGTGTTGGATGAATTCTTCCGCACCGGTGTGTATCGGGTACGATCCTCAGCTGATACGTTCGAAACCTCTTCACCATCAATGGATATTTCCCGCGCATCCAATTTCGAACGATTCATCTACGACCTGCTGGGTCGAGATGCCGTTCGGGTCGCCGACCTGTTTGGCACCCAGGTTCCCCAAGGCGGATTTACTCTCGCAGATGACCCCGCATTCTCGAAGGTTGGTGCCCAGTACGGTTTCCTGTCCGGGTCCTCCACCCACGCCGACCGGGTGGCCACCATTCGGGACTGCTACGAGCGGTTGGGAATCATGATCGACCCCCACACCGCCGACGGCGTGAAAGTGGCCCGCGGCCTGCGGAATGAGGTCGACACCCCTATCGTCTGCCTAGAGACCGCCCTGCCCGTAAAATTCGCCCACACCATCAAAGAGGCCACCGGCCGGGAACCGGACCTGCCCGATCGGTTCACCACCATCATGCAGGCCGAACGGCACGTCACGGACTTGCCCAACGATGTGGATGTGGTGAAAGATTTCATTGCGGCAAACGACTAAACTTTAGGCGTCGACAAGCATAACCAGAAAGGACAGCCATTATGGCCCAAGAACGCACCGCCCCCGCCGAATATTTCAACGATTTTGACCCCGAAAAAATGGCGAAACAGCTGGCAGAACAATTAGCCGCCAAGAAAGCCGCCGAAGCGGAAGCCCAGGCGAAATCGGAAGGGGAGTAATGCCCATCCCCGATTTTGTGCGGTCGTTGCGGGAGAAAATCGGCACCGACGAACTGTGGCTGCCGGGCGTGACCGCCGTCATTATCCGTGACGTGCCCGAAGGCGCCCCCATCACCGCTGTGCCGGAAGTACTGCTGGTCAAACGCGCCGACAACGGTCAATGGACTCCGGTCACCGGCATTGCCGACCCGGGGGAGGAGCCGCACCAGACCGCCATTCGGGAGACCAAGGAAGAGGTCGGCCTGGATATTCAGGTGGAGGCGCTGCTGGGCGTCGGTGCGGTCGGGCCGGTCACCTACCCCAATGGGGATGTCACCCGCTATATGGACACCGCGGTGCGATGCAGCGTGGTCGGCGACAGCGACGAACCCGTCATCAGCGACGACGAAAACACCGAGGCTGCTTGGTTCTCCATCATGCACATGCCGCCCATGAACCCCAGGTTCCGGCTCATCGTCGGCGATGCTGTAGCACAACTGCGGCGACCTGAGGGATTTCGCCCTCGAATGGGGTATGTGAAGCGGGATCGCACGCGCTAAACCCGAAAATTACCCGCTAATAGGGTTGAACTGGGAAAAGTAATTCCTCACAGGTGCAGACAACTGTGCAAACCAGTTGTAGGGTTTTCTTGTATGAGACGACCTTTGTGCATCATCCAGCGACTCGGCAGAGCCACCGGTTCCGGCGGCCGTAGCGGCACCGGAACCGTCCGCCCTACCCGCATTACCCGCGTCAGTAGAACCGTGGCCGCCGCCATGTCCGGCCTTATCGTGTTGGCCACGAGCATGATTCCCGCGACCGCAGCCACCGTTGACGTTGCCGCCGCACCCGCGCGCACCCAAATCATCATGATGAAAGACAACGGGGAAGTGATCGAAACCCCCGGCGCCCACGAATCTCGCGCCTCGCTGTCCATCGTCAAGCTGTATTTGGGCCATTGGGTGCTGCAACACGGTGCCCCCGAGGACAAAGCCCTGGTGTATGAGATGATCCGCAGCTCCCACGATGGGATTGCTTCGAATCTGGATCGGAAATATCGCCAAGCCATTCCCGACACCATTGGCCGGTTCCGGCTCGCCGAAACCAACTATCGGGGCCGGTGGGGTGATACCACCACCAGTGTTCACGACATGGCGGCATTTGTGCGGGCCGTTCGCACCGACCCGGCGGCCCGGCCGCTGATCGACGGCATGCGTAACCCGGCCGCCGTTGCCGCCGATGGCTATCCCCAGAATTTTGGTACCGCCACCCTGCCCGGCATTGAGGGCACCAAGTTTGGGTGGTCGGATAAGCGCGATGTGCATGCCACCGTGAGCTTCGGCCCGGGGTTTGTGGTGGCCGCCCACACGTTCGGTTCGGCGCAGGTACACACCGACGATGTGCGCCGCGCCGTGCACACGGATGGCCTGGTGGCCGGGGCGCAGCAGATTCAGATTGGTGGCGTCACTATTCCGGTGGCCAGCGGTGCGGAGCTGAAGGCACGCACCCGGTGCACCAAGACGGAACAGTTCTGGCAGGGTGTGCCCGACACCGTGCTGGTGCCACGCTACGTGCTCGATGTGATTCCGGCATGTTAGAACTGGCGGCGAGGCGGCGACCGCGGTTGTGATTTGTCGCCGGTTGGTTCGCTGTTACATTTAATGACATGCCCTTACATCCCCTAGCGGTGCATCTTCCCGTCGTCATTATTCCGCTCACCGCCTTGGGATTATTGGCCTGGGTGCTGGTGCCCAGCATTGGTGCGAAGGTCCGGTCTTGGCTGGTGGGCGGCGGCGTGTTGGGGGTCATTGGGACTGCCTGGTCCAAAACCACGGGGGCGGAGTTACTGAAAGATATTGGTCGCAGTCCGCAGAGTCCAGGCGATGTTGCACCCCACATGATGTGGGGAAACGCGCTGGTGGTGGCGAGCGTTTTCCTGGCGGCCGCGGCCATAGCACTGTGGTACAAGGAGACCGTGGTAACGCAGATCGCGGCGGTCATTATGGCGGTGGTCGCACTGATTCTTACATTTGGCGCAGGTCACTCTGGCGCCCAACTGGTGTGGCACTAACAGTTTCCGTTAATATTATGCGGTATGAATGCTGTCCTCATTGCCGTCCTCGTGATGCTCATTTTGTCCGTCGCCAGGGTGCATGTCGTTATTTCCCTGTTTATTGGGGCACTGGTTGGTGGTCTCATCAGCGGTATTGGCCTGGGACCCACCATGGTGGCGTTCCAGGATGGCCTGGCTGGTGGGGCGAAAATTGCCCTGAGTTATGCGCTGTTGGGTGCGTTTGCCATGGCGGTTGCCAGTTCCGGCCTGCCCACACTGTTGGCCAGATGGATCATGTCCAAGATTGGAAACACCGAGGAATCCGCGAATCGTCGCGCGGTCCTGGTAACAAAATGGCTGATGGTGGCGGGTGTGTTGTCGATGGCCATTATGAGCCAAAACCTGATTCCCGTCCATATTGCCTTCATCCCGCTGATTATTCCGCCGCTGCTTGGGGTGATGAATAAACTCCGTCTCGACCGGCGCCTGATTGCCTGTGTGCTCACCTTTGGTTTGGTCACCACCTACATGTGGATCCCGGTGGGTTTCGGTTCGATCTTCCTCAATGAAATCCTCTTGGGTAATATTCGCAAGGCCGGCCTGGACACCACCGGAATTAATATTATGCAGGTCATGTCAATTCCGGCGTTAGGCATGATCGCGGGGTTGATCATTGCCGTGGGGTTCTCCTACCGCAAGCCCCGCGACTACGAAAACCGGCCCATGGAGGCCACCCACTCGGTGGAGGAGGTCACACGCTACAAGGTCATTGTGGCGGTCATTGCAATCCTGGCCACGTTTATCGTGCAGGTAGTGATGCAGCTGGCGGATTCGGATGCGGACTCCCTGCTCATTGGCGCGCTCACCGGCCTGGCGGTGTTCCTGGTGACCGGCGCCGTGAACTGGAAGGAAGCGGATGATGTGTTTACTTCCGGCATGAAAATGATGGCGCTTATTGGGTTCATCATGATTACCGCCCAGGGTTTCGCCGCCGTCATGACCGCCACCGGCCAGGTAGAGACGCTTGTCGACGCCTCCGCGGCGCTGTTCGGCAGCAATAAGGCGATGGGGGCGTTGGCGATGCTCATCGTGGGTTTGGTCGTGACGATGGGCATTGGGTCGTCGTTTTCGACGCTGCCGATCATTGCCACGATCTATGTGCCCCTGTGCCTGGCCTTGGGCTTCAGCCCCGCCGCCACGGTTGCCATTGTGGGTGCCGCCGGTGCGCTTGGCGACGCCGGGTCGCCCGCGTCGGACTCCACCCTAGGGCCCACCGCCGGGTTGAATGCCGACGGCCAACACGACCATATCCGCGACTCGGTGATTCCCACCTTCCTGCACTATAACCTGCCCCTGATCGTGTCCGGGTGGGTGGCCGCCATGGTGCTTTAGTTGATCTCTAGTTGATGCAGCGTGGCCCGTTGCCGCCGGCATCAATGGTGGGGGAGGCGCTGTTTTTATCCATGGCAGTGCCCTCCTGACCGACCACGCCCGCCCCGGAGCCACTACTGTCGTCGGCGCTGGTGGGGCCAGCATAGTCTGCGGCGAGAACGACAGTG
>CAJZGD010000157.1 GCA_915275065.1 uncultured Corynebacterium sp.
GGGCTAACCGCCGTGGCCGGGTCGCCTGTGATGGTTGGGTTTGAGGTCGGGGTGTCCGCTTCGGCCGCCCTGCCTGCCCCTGACCCCGGCCTTGGCCTTGGCTTCGGGATACTCGGTGCCCCAGCGCCCCAGCTGCGGACTTCACCCATGGGGGCGCCCACCAATTGTCGTCTTGCAGCAGGTGCATCACTGCCGGGACCAGCATCATTCGGATGATGGTGGCGTCGAAAAGCAGGGCGAAGATCATGCCAAAGGCAATGTATTTCATCATGACAATGTCGGAAAACCCGAACGCCCCACACACCACAATCATGATAATGGCTGTCGCGCTGATAATCCCGCCGGTGTGGGCGGTGCCGAATTTGATGGCAACATCGGTGGCGGCGCGATGTTCGCGCGCCTCCACCATGCGCGACACCAGGAACACCTCATAGTCGGTGGATAGCCCATAAATGATTGCCATGATGAGCACCAGTACTGGACTCATGAGCGGGCCCGGAGTGAAGCCGAACAGGTTTGCGCCCACACCATCGACGAACATCCAAGTGAGTAGCCCAATGGTGGCGCCCATGCTCAACAGCGTCATGATGACTGCCTTTGCCGGCAGCACCAGTGAGCCAAACACCAGAGCCATGAGCACGAAGGTTGCGAGCACAATATAGAAACTCATCAACGGCAGATTGTCGAACAAAGCTTCGATGGATTCGATTTCCAGGGCTGGGGTGCCACCAATGTATACCTTTACTCCAGGTGGCGGTTCTATCGCCCGGAGCTGGTCGACAACCGACTGGTTATGGGCCCGATCCACGATCCCCGCCGACAGCACCGTGATGCCATCCTTCGTGGCGGAGGTGGGGGTGAACCGCCCGGTCAGGCCTTCTACCTGTGCGGCCTGTTGGTACACCTGTACGAGTTGATCGTTGTCGGCGTTGGTGACCACCAGTTTGATGGGTTCCGTGCGGAATTCGGGAAATTCTCGATCGAATGTGCTTTGTGCCGTGCGCACCTGATTGGTGGGTGGCAGGTAGGTTTCGTTGATGCCGCCGAATTCTACGCCGCCGATCGGGAGGGCCAACAACAGGAGCCCGCCGACAATGGCGCAGGTCACCCATACCGCGTGCTGCATCGACCAGTTCGGCAGCCGATACCACCAGGTTTCGCTGAGCTTTTTCGATCCCTTCGACGCCTTCGATGCCGTGGCTGGTGTGGTTATGGCAGCGTGGGAGCGGGAATGGGAGCGTGAATGCCCACGCCCCCTGGCCGGGCCACCTTGCCTGGCTCGACCCAAAGCACGGGCAACCACCCCCGTTACCCCCGCCCACCTTGGTTGGCGCACCATGAACTTATCAATATTGTGCCCAAGCAGGCTAAATAATGCCGGCAGCATGGTCACCGACAAAACTGCCGCCAACCCCACGGCGCTGATCGCCCCGTACGCCACCGATTTCAAAAACGCCTGCGGAAACACCAACAACCCGGACAGGGCCACCGCCACCATGGCGGCGGAAAACACCACGGTTTTGCCCGCAGTGCCGGTGGCCCGCCTGACTGCGGTGCGCACATCCTGCCCGC
The DNA here is from genome assembly GCA_915275065.1 of uncultured Corynebacterium sp. GTDB lineage: Bacteria > Actinomycetota > Actinomycetes > Mycobacteriales > Mycobacteriaceae > Corynebacterium. The sequence goes on from CAJZGD010000157.1 coordinate 1,573, forward strand.
CACCCCGGTTGAGTTCCTCCCGAAACCGCGACACCATAAACAGCCCATAGTCGATGGCTAATCCCAACCCCAAGAGGGTCACCACCGAGTGGGCAAACACATTGACCTGCGTGAACCCGGCCAGTATTGACAGCACCCCCAGGGACCCGACGATGGACAGGCCGCCCACAATCAGCGGCATGCAGGCCGCCACCAGGGACCCAAACACAACAAGAAGCAGCAGTGCGACTGCTGGTAGCGCGTAGAATTCGGCCCGGCTAATATCCTGGCTCATGCCCTCATCCAGGGCGTCCGCCACTGCCGTTGCCCCCGCTATCTGCGTGGATACCCCCGGAAACATCCTGCTCGCCCCCGCAAGTTGGGCTTCGATAGCACGGAAGTCCTTCAGGGTTTGGTCCCCGTCCCCTTTTAGTGCGATTGCGGCGAAGGCGGTGCGTTTGTCTTGGCTGATGAGCCGGTCGACCCGCTTGTCGAAATAGCTGGTGATGTGGTCGATTTGGTCGGGGTGGTTAGCCATTAGGTTGGTCAGGTATTCCTGGATGTGCCCAAACTCTGGTGACTCGTCAATGGTGCCGGTTTCGGCGGTAAACAGCAGGATGACGTCACCATTATTGTCACGGCCGAATGTTCGCGTTTCGATAGCGGCGGCGGTTGTGGAGTCGGAGTTGGGATCATCCCACCCCTCTTGGCTCATGCGGTCCGAAAGCCGCATCCCGAAGGTGAGATAGAGCAGGATGATGACGGCAACAACTACAAGCGGAATAACACGTCGGTGCTGGTAGGCGAATTCACCCCAGCGAGAAAACATGGTGACAACATCCCTTCTACCGGTCGTGCCTGCCTACTTGTCGGACAGCAACATGGACAGCGGTCGGAATGGCTGCAGCCAGGCCCCGGTTGCCGGCAGATTATCCAGGCTGATGCGCGGCAGCGGCTCCCGGAATACGCCGGGGATTTCCTCCAGGTCCACGAATGTGAAGGTGTCGGAGTTCACCGCCCAACTGGTGTGTTCGTGGAATCCCAAGATGGTGATAGGGATGCCTTCGTCGGCAAGCTCGGTGAGAAGTTCCCGGAAGTTTTGCCCATCCGCGCTGGCCACGATAATGCCGCGCAGCACACCTTCGGCGTGGCGGTGACGAATGTGCGCCACCATGTCCGGGTCGACGTCGGTGTCCTCGGTGAGTTTGGGCTTGGCGAACACCGCGAACCCGACATTGCGCAGCGCCTCCACCCACGGCCGGATGGCATCGGTGCCGTTTGGGGCGACATTGGTGAACACGGTGGCTTCGGCGGTGATCCGAACCCCGGTGTAGTGGGCTAATTCGCCCGCGCGGCCCAGCACCCACCTGCCGATGGCGTCAAACCGGGGTCGGTGGGCTGCGGTGGGTCGTCCCCCCAAAATGGCGCCCAACCCCATGTCGATATTGGGAGCATCCCACACCAACAGGAGCGTGTCGTCGCCCATTGGCTCGGGGGTTTCGGCTGTGGATCGTGCCGCGTGGGCGGGGTTCCCCGGATAAAATTCATTCGAACTCATGTACGCCTCCATAGGAATTCGGTGATGGTGTGGTCTTGGTCTAAACCCTTGCCCTCAAACTTGGTGATGACCTGCCGGTCGGTTAATTGCGGGCAGTCCGGCCACGGCCACCCCATGTATTCCAGCTGTGGTTCTACCTCGGCGAGTTCGGCAATCCACGCAGCATAATCGGCATGATCGGTGGCAACGTGCAATACCCCACCGGGTTTGAGCCGGCTAGCGATGAGGTTTAAGACACCGGATTGAATGATGCGACGTTTGTGGTGTCGAGCCTTGGGCCACGGGTCTGGGAAGAAAATACGGACACCATCCACAGTACCTGGTTCGAACATGCGAGTGAGTACTTCTACGCCGTCGCCGCTAATCATGCGAATGTTGGTGATGTTCTCTCGCACGATGGTGCCCAGGAGTTTCGCCAGTCCAGACTTGTACAGCTCCACGGCAATGATATTGGTGTCGGCCTCGTGCGGCGCCATGGCGGCGGTCGAAGTACCGGTGCCAGAGCCGATTTCTACAATGGTTTTCGCCCCGCTGCGCCCAAACCAGTCGTCGATGTCGATGATCCGATCGGCGAGCGTGGTGCCGAGCGTGGGCCAATATTCGTCCCAGCGGGCGGCCTGATTGTCGGTAAGCGACCCGCGCCGAAAGCTGACGCCGCTGAGTCGGGGGTAGTCCAGATCGTTATGAAAAAGCTCATTGAAGTCGGTTTGTTGCGGTCTATTCATGCTGGTTTCCTGTCGGTAATCGGTAGGATTCTTAAGAGTAGTGGGGGTGAAGAAATGGCGCTAACTGGCACGCCGGATCGTCACTAAGCTTGTCGACGACGGACCCTCGCGGTGGGAAAAATGACCGAAAATCACGCCAATTCCCCCCTGTTTAGGGGAATGAAAATGTGCTGTTTCGTGGGTATTGAACCCCCGAAAGGGGCGGACGTCGATAAGCGAAAAAAGTTATTTCCGCTGTACAACGCCAGTTATGAAATAAATAGTTGTGATAAACCCACGGAATTATGACATTGGTCTCATTAGACCCGCCTACCTGGGGGTGATTTGGTCGCTACTGTTGAAAACGGAACCAAATATGACAGGAGGATTTAATGTCCAAAGTGGAAATCCCGGGACTTGTAGGCGAGGCTCCCACCAAGAATGAAGCATTGTTGCATTGGATTGCTGATGCTGCAAAATTGCTTGCTCCTGACGAGGTGGTCTTCGCCGACGGTTCACGAGAAGAATGGGACCGTGTTTCCCAAAAGTTAGTGGATTCTGGAACCCTCATTCGTCTGAACGACGAAAAGCGCCCCAATTCGTTCCTGGCCCGCTCCAACCCCTCTGACGTGGCTCGGGTCGAATCACGGACATTCATTTGCTCCGCTACCGAAGAAGGCGCCGGCCCCACCAACCACTGGGTTGACCCGGACAAAATGAAAGCGGAAATGACCGAACATTTCCGGGGCAGCATGCGGGGACGCACCATGTATGTGGTGCCGTTTGGCATGGGACCGCTTGATAGCGACGACCCTAAGATCGGCGTGCAGCTGACGGACTCCGAATATGTGGTCATGTCCATGCGCATCATGACCCGCATGGGTCAGGCCGCGCTCGACCGTCTGGGTGATGGCGAATTCGTGCGTTGCCTCCACTCCGTGGGGCACCCCCTAGAGCCGGGCCAAAAGGATGTGACATGGCCCTGCAATGACACCAAGTACATTACCCACTTCCCAGAGACCAAAGAGATTTGGTCCTATGGTTCCGGCTATGGCGGCAATGCCATCCTGGCTAAGAAGTGCTTTGCCCTGCGTATCGCCTCCATTATGGCTAGGGAAGAAGGCTGGATGGCGGAGCACATGCTCATCCTGAAGCTCACCTCCCCTGAGGGCAAGAGCTATGGTGTGGCAGCAGCCTTCCCATCGGCATGCGGTAAGACGAACCTTGCCATGATCACCCCCACCATTCCCGGCTGGAAGGCCGAAGTGGTGGGCGACGACATCGCCTGGATGCACCTGCGGGCGGATGGTCTGTACGCCATCAACCCCGAAAACGGGTTCTTCGGTGTGGCCCCCGGTACGAACTACGATTCGAACCCCATTGCCATGCGCACCATGGAACCGGGCAACACCATGTTCACCAACGTTGCCATGACCGACGAGGGCGATATTTGGTGGGAAGGCATGACCAAGGAAAAGCCAGCTCACCTCATCGACTGGCATGGCAATGACTGGACCCCCGAATCTGATGCTGATGCCGCTCACCCGAACTCCCGTTATGCGGTTCCGATCGAACAATGCCCGATCGTCGCACCCGAGTTCGAAGACGCTCACGGCATTAAGATCGACGCCATCCTGTTCGGTGGCCGCCGCCCCGACACCGTGCCGCTGGTGACGGAATCCTTCAGCTGGAACCACGGCACCATGATCGGCTCCCTGCTGTCCTCCGGCCAGACGGCCGCTGCCGAAGGCAAGGTTGGCGCCCTGCGCCACGACCCCATGGCCATGCTGCCGTTCATCGGCTATAACGCCGGTGAATACCTCCAGCACTGGGTGGACATGGGCAAGAAGGGCGGCGACAAGATGCCCAAGGTCTTCCTGGTCAACTGGTTCCGTCGCGGTGACGACGGTCGGTTCCTGTGGCCCGGTTTCGGCGACAACAGCCGCGTGCTGAAGTGGATCGTGGACCGCATCGAAGGTCGGGTTGAGGCCAACAAGACCGTGGTCGGCAACACTGCTCGTGCCGAGGATCTGGACCTGAGCGGCATTGATGCCCCGCTGGCTGACGTGGAAGAGGCTTTGAGCGCTCCCGCGAAGGATTGGGCGAAAGACCTTGACGACAATGAGGCCTATCTGAAGTTCCTGGGTGACAAAGTGCCTTCCGAGGTTCACGAGGAATTCGCTGCCCTGCGCAAGCGCATTGAGGACGCCCTCTAACCCCTCATCAACCCACTAACCCGGTCCCGTCTGCTTCCCGCGGCGGG
>CAJZGD010000158.1 GCA_915275065.1 uncultured Corynebacterium sp.
CCCGCCAATACAAACTGGGCGACCGCGTCTGGCAGGCGCTCTCGATTATTGCCCTGAACACGCACATCGTTGTGGTGTCCATCGTGGTCGTCGCCATAGCCCTGAAAATCAATGATCTTGCCGGCACCCGGATTTTCTTCGTCACCGGGGCCAGTTCGCCCGGCGTGACCGGATTCGGGCCGAAACTCATTGACTACCTGCAACATCTGGCCCTACCGACCATATCGCTGCTCATTATTTCGTACGCGAGCTACCACATCACCCAGCGCACCCTCTTGCTCGACAACTTGGGCGCCGACTATGTGCGCACCGCCCGCGCCAAGGGCCTCACCCGGACCGAAGCCATTCGCAAGCATGCGCTGCGCACCTCCATCATCCCGGTGGCCACCTCCATTGCCTTCTCGGTGCCCGGCATTTTCACCGGCGCCGTGATGACCGAACGTATTTTCGCCTGGCAGGGTATGGGCACCTACTTTATCGAAACCATTAACCGCAATGACATCAACGGTGCCGTGGCCGTGGCCGCCTTTGGTGCGTTTATGACCGCCGTCGGCGCCATCATCTCCGACCTCGTTGTTGTTGCCCTGGACCCACGAGTGCGGGTGAGCTAAATGACTATCGACAAGAATCCCAACGATCTCGGCCTCGACATAGAACCCGAGGTAGAAGACGGATTAACCGCCGAGGACGCCGCCGATGTGGTGCGCGGCACCTCTCGACTCAAACTCTATATTCGCCGGTTCTTCCGCAATAAACTCGCGGTTGTGGGCCTGGTGATTTTCGTCCTGCTGGCAATCCTGGCAGTCGTGGGCGAATACTGTGCCGCCTGGAAATTCGACGACCCCGACTTCCTCAACATTTCCTCCCCACCATCACCCGAACACTGGTTCGGAACGAACGACTCCGGCAATGACCTGTTCGCCCAAACCGCCCACGGCCTGGGGCGCTCGCTCATTATCGCCGTGACCGTGTCGTTGGGCACTTCGATCCTCTCAGCGGTCATTGGTGCCGGGGCGGCCCTATTCGGCGGATGGGTGGAAAAACTCACCCTGCTGATTATCCACTTCCTGCTGGCCATCCCCGCGTTCCTCCTGATCGCGCTCATGGTGTCCAGCTCCGGTGGCGACTGGAAAATGCTCATCATCGTGCTCATCGGCTTCGGCTGGTATTACCCGGCGCGGGTGATTTGGTCCCTGTCGCTGGGGATTCGGGAGCAGGATTATGTGCGGGCCGCCAAGTATATGGGTGTGTCGTACGCGAAGATTATTACCCGGCACATGATTCCGAATATTGGTTCGCTGCTGATTATTTATTTCGTATTGGGCGTGGTGGGCACAGTGATGTCTGAGACTGCCTTGTCCTTCCTGGGGTTGGGTGTGAAATTGCCTGACGTGTCGTTGGGCACGTTATTGACGGGTGGTACCGCTTCGTTGGTGTCCACGCCGTGGCAGTTTTATTTCCCGGCTGCTGTTTTGACCCTTTTGACGGTGTCGATGGCGCTTATTGCTGATGGTCTGCGCGATGCCCTCGACCCGAACTCGAAGTCTGGAGGCAACGCATGACCTCGACCACTCATGATTCTCACGAATCCGACCACACTACCACCGCTGAATCGAGCAACCCGCGGGAGCCGCAGGGCACGCCGGTGTTGGAGGTGTCGGATCTGAATGTGTCGTTTCCGTCCGAGGCTGGTTCGGTTGCCGCGGTGCGGGGTGTGAGTTTTGACCTGTATCCGGGTCGCACCCTGGGCATTGTGGGCGAGTCGGGTTCGGGGAAGTCGGTGACTTCCATGTCGATCATGGGGTTGCTGCCGCAGTATGCGAAGGTGACCGGGTCGGTGAAGTATGCCGGCGAGGAATTATTGGGCAAAACCGATAAGGAGATGTCGAAGATTCGGGGGAAGGGGATCGGCATGATTTTCCAGGACCCGTTGTCGGCGCTCACTCCGGTGTTTGATATTGGGACGCAGCTGGTTGAGGCGATTGTGACGCACCAGAAGGTGACGAAGCAGCAGGCGGAGAAGCAGGCTGTGGAGTTGTTGGATTTGGTGGGGATTTCGGAGCCGCAGAAGCGGATCAGAGCGTTTCCGCACGAGTTTTCCGGTGGTATGCGGCAGCGGGTGGTGATCGCTATTGCGATTGCGAATAATCCGCGGGTGTTGATTGCGGACGAGCCGACCACGGCGTTGGATGTGACGATTCAGGCGCAGATTTTGGATGTGATTAAGGTGGCGCAGCGGGAGACCGGGGCGGCCACGATCATGATTACGCACGACATGGGTGTGGTTGCGGGGATTGCCGACGATGTGTTGGTGATGTATGCGGGCCGCCCGGTGGAAAAGTCGGATGTGTTTTCGGTGTTTTCGCAGCCGCGGATGCCGTACACGATTGGGCTGTTGGGGTCGACGCCGCGGCCGGATGTGTCGAGTGATGAGCCGTTGACGCCGATTGTGGGGAATCCGCCGATTTTGGTGGATTTGCAGGATCAGTGCCAGTTTGCGCCGCGGTGCCCGGTGGCGCAGCCTGAGTGTTTGTCGGGGGAGCCGAAGCTTTTGCCGCTTGCCGACGCGCCGAAGGGGGTGAGTCATGCCACGGCGTGTATTCGTTCCGGTGAGATTTGGGATCAGAAGATCAATGGGGAGCGACTGTTCCAGGTGCCGGAGTTGTCGAAGGATATTTTGGCCGGTAAGCCCCGGGATGAGCGGAAGGTGACGCTGCATGTTGCGGATTTGAAGAAGGAATATCCCATTATGAAGGGGTCGCTGCTGAAGCGGAAGGTGGGGACGTTCCAGGCGGTGAAGGGTGTGAGTTTTGATGTGCGTGAGGGGGAGTGCATGGCGATTGTGGGCGAGTCGGGGTGTGGTAAGACCACGACGTTGTTGGAGATCATGGATTTGCAGCCACAGTCGGGGACGGTGGTGCTCAATGGTCAGGATGCTTCGACGATGACGAAGCGGCAGCGTCGGGCGGCCCGGAAGGATATTCAGATTGTGTTCCAGGATCCGATGAGTTCACTCAATCCGCGGTTGACGGTGCGGGAGGTGATTGCGGAGCCGTTGCAGTCGTTGGGTTATGAGGGGGATGTGAATAAGCGGGTGCAGGAGTTGATGGCGTTGGTGGGGTTGGATGCGTCGCAGATTGACCGGTTCCCGGGTCATTTTTCGGGTGGTCAGCGGCAGCGTATTGGGTTGGCCCGGGCGCTGGCGACGAATCCGTCGGTGATTGTGTTGGATGAGCCGGTGTCGGCGTTGGATGTGTCGATTCAGGCTGGTGTGATTAATCTGCTGGAGGATTTGAAGCGCAAGTTAGGGTTGTCGTATTTGTTTGTGGCCCATGATTTGTCGGTGATTCGGCACCTGTCGGATCGGGTTGCGGTGATGTATAAGGGCGAGTTTGTTGAGGTGGGGAAGGTTGATGATATTTTCGACCATCCGCAGCACCCATATACGAAGTCGTTGTTGTCGGCTATTCCGATTCCGGATCCTGAGGTTGCTCGAACACAGAAGCGGGTGAAGTATGACCCGGATGCGGTGGCAGCGGTTGTCGTCGAAAAGCCAGAAAGTAATTAAGGGAGGTTATAAAAACATGGTGGTAAAAAACCCATATCGTATGACGGTGGTGGCGGCCTTGGCTGCTGCGGCGCTGGTGTTGGGCGGTTGTTCAGGTTCGTCGAATGGTCCGGCGTCGACGGATTCGGCGGGCGGCGTGGAGATTAAGCCCACTGGGGACTATAACCCGCTGGAGCGCGACCAAATTCAAGATGGTGGCGAGTTGAATCTGGCGGTGAGCGCGGTGGCGGAGCAGTCGAACCCGTCGCATGGGAATGCGGTGGTGGATACGACGAACCTGTGGTACTGGTATAACCCGCAGTTGGTGCTGCTTGATGGGGATGGGTCGTGGCATCCGAATCCAACGTATTTGACCAATATTAAGGATGAGGTGGTGGATGGGAAGACGGTGGTCACTTACGACATCAACCCGGATGCCACCTATAATGATGACACACCGTTGGATTGGCGGGTGTTTGAGAACACCTGGAAGTTGAGCAATGGTGAGAATAAGGACATCGTGGTGAATTCCACAGATGGTTATGATCTCATTGAGAGCGTGACTGCCGGCGAATCCGACAAGCAGGTGGTGGTGACGTTTAAGCAAACCTACCCGTGGTGGCCGGCGCTGTTTTCCATTTTGATGCATCCTAGCGTTTCGGATGCGCAAACGTTTAATGAGGGCTATTTGAAGAATCCGCACCCGGAGTGGGGGGCGGGCCCGTATAAGGTGGATAAGTACGACTATAACAGCAGCACTGTGTCGTTTGTGCCCAATGAAAAGTGGTGGGGGGAGAAGCCGAAGCTGGATCGGGTGACGTTTAGGCAGATGGAGTCGCAGGCCACCATTAATGCGTTCCAGGCTGGGGAGATTGATGCCACGGATGTGGCTACGAAGGACACGTTGGCGATTGCGAAGAGCATGAAGGATGTTGATATTCGGGGCGCGTTGCGGCCGAAGCAGTATTTCGGCATGTTTAATAGTAAGGCGCCGGGCCTGGAGGACGTGAAGGTGCGGGAGGCGTTGTTTACCGGTATTGACCGGTCGACGTTGGCGCAGATCCAGTTTAATGGGTTGGATTATACGGAGCAGCTGCCGGGTTCGATTGTGCTGTATCAAACTCAGCAGGGTTATGAGGATAATTTCAGCCCGGTGGTGCAATACGACCAGGAGAAGGCTAAGCAGTTGCTTGACGACGCCGGCTGGGCGGTCGGTAGCGATGGTATCCGTGAGAAAGATGGCAAGAAGCTGGCCTTGCGGTATGTGAGCTTTGGGGACAGCCAGCTGGTGAAGAGCACGGCGGCCGCGATGCAGAAAATGCTGAAAGATCTTGGGGTGGATTTGAGCATTGTGGAGAAGCCGAGTTCGGAGTTTTCCCGGGTGTTTGCGGATCGGGATTTTGATGTGGTGACTATGAGTATTACGTCGTCGGAGCCGTTTGGGGTGACGTATTTCAAGTACACCTATGGGTCGGATTCGCAGCTGAATAAGTCGGGCACGGGCACCCCGGAGTTCGATGCGAAGATTGCCGAGTTGGAGCAGATTCCGGACCGGGAGGAGCAGACGCGGAAGGCGAATGAGCTGGAGCGGGAGGCGTTTGGCCAGTACGGCATCATGCCGTATGCGAATGGTCCCCAGTTGGTGGCGTCGAAGAAGACGCTGGCGAATTTCGGGGCGACCTCGTTCGCCTTCCCTGCGAAGGAGAATATCGGCTGGGCCAAGTAGCCGGGCTGATGGTGCCGGCCTGGCGCTAGGCGCTATGAGGGCCGACGCTGTGGCCGGGATGCGTGGTTTTTCTTGTACATACTTTCACCTGTGTATTGATTTCAAGGAGTGATCATGGTGAGGAAACGGTATTGCGCGGCTATAGTGGCCGTGGTGTCGTCGGCGGCGCTGGTGTTGGCTGGGTGTTCCCAGTCGTCACAGCAGGAGGCGTCGTCGGATTCGGCGGGGGGTGTGGAAATTAAGCTTTCCGGCGACTATAACCCGCTGGAGCGCGACCAAATCCAGGATGGTGGCGAGTTGACGTTGCCGATTGGTGAGGTGACGGAGCAGTCGAATGCGTCGCACGGCAATGCGGTGGTGGACACGAACACCCTGTGGTATTGGTATAACCCGCAGTTGATGCTCGCCGACGGCGACGGGACGCCGCACCCGAACCCGGCGTATTTGACCAATGTGAGCGCCGAAGAGGTTGATGGGAAAACCGTGGTCACCTATGACCTTCACCCGGACGCGGTGTTTAATGATGGCACGGCTTTCGACTGGCACGTGTTTGAAAACACTTGGAAGATGAGTAATGGGGAGAACCCGGATGTGAGCATTAATGCCACGGATGGTTACGACCTGATTGAGAGCGTGACCGCCGGCGAGTCGGACAAGCAGGCAGTGGTGACGTTTAAGCAGCCATACCCGTGGTGGCAGG
>CAJZGD010000159.1 GCA_915275065.1 uncultured Corynebacterium sp.
TACTGGTGTGGGAGGCGGTAAAAACAACGGGGGCTAGAATATTCGGCTACTTATTAGTAGACGTATACTACGTCACCAACCTGAAGTTCGTCGAAATATTGAACGGCATCATCGTGCTTGAGGTGAATACACCCGTGCGACCACAGGTTGGGATTTCCCTCGTGGAAGGCAATACCGTTATTGGTGAAGTACACCGAATACGGCATGGGAGCGTTATTAAACGGCCGCGAAACCTCATTCTTCACCTTGCGAACCACACGGTGGGTCCCCTTGGGGGTTTCCCAGCCCACGGCACCGGAAGACATGTCCCGAGCCGGGCCAAAAGCCTTACCGTTCTTCTGCAACCAAGTACGCTGCTTCGTTAAATCCACGCAGGCAGCCGCGGTGGGAGGGCAGGAACCATAATCGAAGTTTTCGCGCTCTTTCGCCAGGCGCTCGGCTTCCGCCCGGTCTTTGGCATCCTGGGCTTCTTTATTCTTTTCATCAACAATCCCGGGGGCCACCGCATTGGCTGCACCATCGACGAGTTCTTTTGCTTTCTGAGCAGAGTTGGGATCTAGCTTCTCTGCTTCTTTATGTAGATCGTTGCGAGCCTTCCAGGTATCATTGCGAATCTGGTTCGTAATGTCGACTGCGTTGGGCACGCCCGCAGATTGTGCAGAAGCAACAATGGGGCTTCCCACTGCCAACACCGAGAAAGCGGCAATGGCAGCCGCGATACCTTTAATACGACGCTTCGTCGCAAAAGGCTGAGCATTACGTGACTTAAAATACATGCTGAATACTATAGCCTGATTTTCAGCAAAATTAGAGACTACACCCTCCCCAAGTGAGGGTGAATTTTTTATCATTTTCGCCATACCCCCAGCTCAAAACCAATAGTCACAATTTGGCAAAGGGGGATTATGGCACCCACCACACAATGAATGCAACAAGAATGCTCTCATATGCCCGTTATTACTTCGTTATTTTATAGCGTGGTGTAAGGATACGGGGTCCCGTTGCGGTGGCGGCTACTGTGTGCTCCCAGTGGGCAGCGAGTGAACCATCGGCAGTGACCACCGTCCAGCCGTCGTCAAGCACAAAAGAATCGACGCCACCCAGGGTAAGCATAGGTTCGATGGCCAGCACAGATCCCTCCTGGATAAGGGGCCCGCGGCCGGGACGTCCTTCGTTGGCAAGCCAGGGTTGTTCATGCATGGTCCGGCCAATTCCGTGCCCCCCATAACCATCGACTATGCCAAGTGTTATATCCCATCGTTGCTCAGCTTGGCGGGTGGCTTGCTCTAAGGCGTGCGAAACATCGCTGAGCCGGTTTCCTGGAATCATGGCCTTCATGCCCTCCATGAGCACCCATTCGGTGGCCTCATTCAGCGCCGCAGCCGGCGGCTTCAGGGCTTCCTGACCGCCAACACCAAACGTCCACGCGGAATCCCCCACCCACCCGTCGAGCGTGGCGCCGCAGTCGATAGAAACAAGGTCACCAGTCTGCACACGTGTGCGATCATTGGGGATGCCGTGAACGATTTCGGTATTGATCGACACACAGATTGACGCCGGAAACCCCTGATAACCCTGAAAAGTGGGGGTTGCCCCAGCACCGCGAATGACGTCCTCGGCTACCTTATCGAGGTCAAGGGTGCTCACCCCAGCTGTTGCCGCTGCTTTGACTGCCTGAAGCGCCTTGCCGACTATTTCCCCGGCCGCCTGCATCGCATCCAATTCACCTGGTGTTTTAGCAGGAATTATTTTACGACGCTTCCGGAAAACCATTTCTTACCCGTATTTCTACCCGTTATTTCGATATATGTGGTGAATTGGTTTTACCACGAATTCCAAGCCGATGCATGGACCGCCGCACCTCATTAATTTTTACTTCCCAATGATATTGCTGCATCAGTTGGGCGGCGATCCGGGCTGCCCCAAATACTTCATTGGAATCTAACCAAATCTGGTAGACAAAAAGATCAAGTTTATCGTTCAGTCGCTGCTGCTTCAGTCGGTTTTCGCGGCGGGGTTCCTCGATGTGCTTATAAAAACCGCCCTTAGTGACCCCCAGCATGCGCGCCATGCGGCTAAGATCAAAGTTGCCGCGTTCTTGTTCCATGAGGTCGAATTTTTCGCTCTTGGTGGCATGCTCAGGCAGATTTTTCTTCATCACTGCCAAAAATTGTTTGTCGAGGTCTTCGTTGCGCTGTTGGCGGGCGAGTCGGCGTTCTTTAATTTTTTGGGCCCGGGCGGCGGCCCGGCTGTCACGGCTGTCAAGTTCGGATTGGATTTTCACCCATCTGCTGAGAGTCATGGGGTTGACGCCTACTTCTTTAGCGACTGCGCTGATTGGCCGCCCGGTGTCGAGCACCATCCGTGCCGAACGTTTCCGGAACCGCCAATCGTAATGTTTATTTGCCATAAAGCTTATCCCCTTTCCGTCTGGTTAGCGTTCAACAATTAGATTACCAACCAATCACCGTGGCCGAAAAGAGAACCGAAATGTTATGGGCAAACAAAAACCAGCATCATATGCTTTTCTGCACAAGTGCTGGTATTTTGTAGCTATTTTTTATCAATTACTTGCCTAATGCAGTCATAGTTGCTGCATTAATTTCTTCCACCGTGCCCTCGGCGGGGATTGTGATAATCCGATCGGCATAGTGTTCGATGAGCGGTGCGGTTTCATTCCGGTACACCTGCAACCGGGTGCGGATGGTTTCTTCGTTATCGTCGGCGCGGCCGCGGGCCAGCATGCGGGAGACCACCACGTCCTCAGAAACTTGGAAGTTCACCACACCGTCGAGGGCGACACCTGCTTCAGTGAGGAACCCGTCGAGGATTTCGGCCTGTTCCACGGTGCGGGGGAACCCGTCGAGGAGGAAACCGTCGCGAGCGTCGTCCTCGGCCAGGCGTTCCTTCACCATGCGAGCGGTCACATCGGTGGGAACCAGTTTGCCGGCATCAATGTAGCTTTTCGCTTCGAGCCCCAGGGGGGTGCCGTCACCAATGTTGGCGCGGAATAGGTCACCCGTGGAAATGTGGGGAACACCAAGTTTTTCGGAAAGAATGACGGCCTGGGTGCCTTTACCGGCACCAGGGGGGCCGAGAAGTACGAGTCGCATATTACTTCAGGAGTCCTTCGTAGTTGCTTTGCAGGAGTTGGGATTCGATTTGCTTGACGGTGGTCAAAGCAACCGACACCATAATGAGGATTGCGGTGCCACCGAACGGCGTGGACGAGCCAGCCCGGGCAGCCACACCAAAGTCCAGCATAATGTTCGGGAGGATAGCAATCACGCCCAGGTAGAGGGCGCCGACGAACAGGAGTCGGTTCATCACATAGCCCAAGTATTCGGCGGTGGGGCGACCAGGGCGAATACCCGGAATGAAGCCACCGTATTTCTTCATGTTTTCCGCCTGCTCGGCCGGATCGTATTGCACCGACACGTAGAAGTAGGAGAAGAAGATGATGAGCACAAAGTACAGCACAATGTACTGCCACGACGAAGGGGTTTGCAGGTATTGGATGACGTTACGCTGCCACCAGTTATCCGGCGGGGTGGGGGAACCAGAGTTGACGATTTGGGTGATGAGCACCGGCATATAGATCAGCGAGGATGCGAAGATCACCGGGATCACACCACCCTGGTTGACCTTGAGCGGCAGGTAGGTGGAGGAGCCGCCATATTGGCGCCGGCCCACCATGCGCTTGGCGTATTGCACCGGGATACGACGCTGGCCTTGTTCCACAAAGACCACGCCCACGACCAACACAATGACGGCAACAAGCACGAGGCTAAACACGAGCCCGCCGGAGCCGTGGAGGATATTGACCCCGTCGGCGGGAATGCGGGTGGCAATACCGGCAAAGATGAGCAGCGACATGCCGTTGCCCACGCCCCGCTCGGTGATGATTTCGCCCAGCCACATCACCAACACCGCGCCGGCCGACATGACAAGCACGAGAATGATGAGGTCGAAAAGGGTGCGGCCTTCTTTGAGCACCCGGGTGCCCTGGCCGAGGAGTTGTTCCCGGTCGGCGAGGGCCACAATGCCGGACGATTGCAGCAGGGCCAGCGCCAATGTGAGGTACCGGGTGTACTGGTCCATTTTGGCTTGGCCGGATTGCCCCTCTTTTTTCAACTCTTCAAACCGCGGAATCACCACGGTAAGAAGCTGCACAATAATGGAGGCAGTGATGTAGGGCATCACGCCAATGGCAAAAATGGACAGTTGCAGCAAGGCGCCGCCAGAGAACAGGTTGATTAAGGCGTAGACACCCTGAGAATCGGATGTCAACTGGTGAATACGTGCTGAAATGGAAACGTAATCAACACCCGGCGACGGTATCTGGGCACCGATGCGGTACAAAATGATCAGGGCAAGAGAAATAAGTATTTTCTTGCGCAGATCCGCATCCTTAAATGCCTGAAGAATGGCGGACACTTAGCCTCCTGGCTCCTCACGCAGCCATAGGGCTGGCAGGAAAATTTTGTGTTTGGTTGATACCCCGCGGTTTTCGTGGGGCGATTTAGAATTGACTGACCTTGCTACTCTATCATCAGAGTCAAACTAAGTCACAGTCAGGTATGTAAGCACTCCCCCATAAAATATTAAAAGAAAATCCTTAATCTTGGATCAATACTATGCCCTAGTTTCAGCTTTTGTTGCCGCTTCGCCCCGACGCCCATGGTAATCTGTTGCATAATACTCCACCCAAACGGGAGCAGATTCTTATCCTACCAGCAGCAAGAATCCCCACGGATCGACTCCGAGAACGTCCGCACTGGTTCGCATTCATCCATGTCATTTAGCTCATAAGCACAGATGCTGGCGACGGAGTGGTCCCGCAAAGCCGCCACGCTTTTCGACGCTGGTGGTCGCCCGATATTGCTAGCCCCGAAGTAGCCAAGCCAACAATGATGAATGAAGAATCACCCGCCCGGCATCACAGGACTAGACACAATACTCACGAATCTCCACCGATGCCCCACGAAATAAAGCCCTAGCCGCCACCCCTGCATCAAACATAAGCAATTATACTTGTTAGTGCTTTACACCTTTTGGACTACCCCGTTTTCTCCCCCATTATTGGTTTTGCCATAGATAATTATATGGTCATTATCGGGGAGGGCCATGAAAACGCCAAATGGCACAAACAACTACGTCTGACTTTAGATTTCAGCGATGATGATAATCATCTATTGTGATAATCAGGCGAGGTTTTTGGCCCGACAACGGTTGCCTTCTCCTCGCAAAGGTGATACAAAAACAGCACCCGGCTCTTATACTTGTATTAGTGGTTTCGGGTAGTCATGATTGGCGGGAATCCGAGAAGAAGCCAACAGTGTCGGATTCCAGCCTCGCTGGGGCTACCGTGACCCTTGCTACTCATACAAGTGACGGGTGCTGTTTAACGAAGTGGGATAGTGACAATAGAAATGGCAGTTTCTATTGGTGCTATCCCGCTTTGTGGGTTTCACGCGACGTGCGCGCTATATTGTAGTCAGCGCCATACCGCCAAGCGGAAGAACTCGCCGGAGCGAGCCAAAATTTCCGCATGGACAGTAGAAGCACCTCCGTGGTCAGTTTAAGCAATAAATTCGTGGTATGGCTAGCCTACGGGGCCGGAAAATTGAGGTTATTTATTGTGCTGCTTCCGATTATTGCGCTGACCGTGATAATTACGGGTTACCTTATCCGCCCATTCAGGGGGACCCCGCGCCACAAATTACCCTATTTTTTGTCTAGATGGGTGGCGACGCGTTGCGCTACTTCTCGAAAGTTTTTAGTAAAAGGATGATCTGCGCCCAGGGTACGAACGGTCTCTTCGATCAAAAATTCGTATTCAACTTCGGCCTCGGAGACCCTACCTGCATGAAAGAGCGTCCAGGCATAATTATTCCATACGGAAAGCGTCTTTTCGGATTCTGGGCCATTCATCTCCCGACTGTCGTCGAGAAGCGCCGCCCAG
>CAJZGD010000160.1 GCA_915275065.1 uncultured Corynebacterium sp.
GGTGAAAGCTCCCCCTCCGCATAGGCCGCAACAGCCTCGGGGTTCAGGTGATCGGTGGTAGCAAAGTTTCCCACTATGGCGGTCACTTCGATGAACATTGAGGGCTGAATTCTACGGGCCTTGGGGGTACTAGGAGTCTTACGGTTATGACTTCCTTGGCCGTTATGACTGGTACGAGGTTCACGTGCAAAATCCGTCACTGCTCACCTCTTCTCTGAATCAATTACTTACGGTCTACCAACTACAACGAACATCAGATTATGAAAGTTCCTCACTGTCAATCCGTTGCAATTCCATTACCGACCATTGTAGAAGATTTTCCACCACCAACTTGGGTAGGGGTGGGGAGAAAAACCAGGCCCCCAGCCTACGCATAGAGCGCGGACCAGGGGCGGTAAATCCGGGGTAAGTTTTATTGCATGCTACCGGTCTTGGGGGATCAGCAGTTTAGCGTCATTGTCGACTTCTGCCTTGGCTTCCAGGGCGGCCCGCAGCTGGGACCGGCCTCGGTGGATTCGGGAACGCACGGTCCCCATTTTTACCCCCAAGGTGTCGGCGATTTCGTCGTAGCTCATCCCCACCACATCGCACAGCACCACGGCTACTTTGAAGTCGGGTGCGAGCGAATCCAGGGCCTCCTGCAGGGCTGGGTCCAGGTTTGCTTCGGTGTAGGCCTGTTCGGGGGTCATGTCGGTGCCGGGTACCCGCTCGTAATCCTCCGGGAGGGATTCCATGGAGATTTTTGAACGGTGCCGCACCATGTCGAGGAAGAGATTCGTGGTAATGCGGTGCAGCCAGCCTTCAAACGTACCGGGTTGGTAGTTTTTAATGGAGCGGAATACCCGCATAAAAGTTTCTTGGGTGAGATCTTCGGCATCATGCTGGTTGCCAGAAAGCCGGTAAGCCAAACGGTAGACACTATCAGCGTGTTGGGCAACAATATCGCCCCAGCTAGGCATGTCCCCAACGCCAGCATCAAACGCTGCGGTTCCCTGCAAATCCTGCCCTGCCAAGGTGTCATCCTCGTGGTCGAAGGCTTCGTTTGGGAAGTCTTGAGCGGTTGATTTCTGTCTCATGTCCTTGATTGTGCCGTATCCAACTTCTGATTTCCAGCAAGGAGCCTGTGAGTTTCCTGTCAATCATTTCCCCTTAGGAAGAATTAATGAATGATTTTTATGGCTTATCCTGCTGTATTAGGTTTATATTTTTCGCGCTATAAGCTTAGCGGTTTTATCCTGGAAAAACAACAGCAACATCCGTCACGTTATTATGATGGTTTTCCCAATTTGCAACAGCGATTATTGGGTTTTCCTCATGGATTTTCCCTGTGGAATTATGCGTAATAAAGCCACGGCCGGTTTTCACCCCCGTTTTTCGCCACGGCGTTCTAAGCTAGAACCGTGACTGACGAACTTCGCTTTTATCTGGAATCAACCATCGACCTCGATCCCAATTTGGAACAAGCATACGAAGACGCACACGAGTTTGGGTTACCAGTCCCGGATATTGTCACGGGTCGCCTGCTCACTACATTAACGGCTGCCACCCAGGCACAGGCAGCAATCACGGTCACGCCGGCGGCAAATGTGGTGGGGCTGTATTTGCTGGCGGGTTTGGGTAGCAATGGCATTTTAACGTGTATAGATCCCGAGCCAGAGCACCAACAATTCGCCCGGCAGGCGTTTCGGGCTGCGGGCTATTCGCCGAGCCGCATCCGGTTTTTGCCGTCCCGGCCGTTAGACGTCATGGGCCGGTTAGCGTCTCACTCCTACCAGCTTATTTATGCGGAGGTTTCCCCGGTTGACTTAAAGGCACTGGTGAATACCGCATTACCATTGCTCACCCCTGGTGGTTCCATTATTTTGCCCGACGTGCTTTTCGGCGGTGCGCTTATCGACGAGGCCCGCACCGACCGAGACACGGTCGCCGCCCGGGAGGCAGATGAATACATTTGCGCCCTGGAGGGGGTGTATGTGACTCGCCTGCCACTGGGATCAGGGATGACGATTATCACGAAATTGGCGTAATCGAACGTTTAGTGTCCGCCCCGGTGGTTAGGGTAACAAGCATGACGAACGCAAACACCGTAAATGCCCTGCCCAACATCCTGGAACTGCCGGAATCTTTGGTGAACCAGGTGGGTGAAGACTGCGTCAATGACGCCCGCGAATACGTGTGGGTCCAGATCGTGCGTGGTGAAGATGATGTGGAAGAACTCGTCAATGACTTCATCGACGTCTATGATCTGGAATCTTCCGCAGCCACGAGCGCCGTTGTGGCGGAATTCATTTCCCGCGCCATGACGATCCGACGACAGCAGATTGCCGCGCTCAAGGAGGCCGGGTTTCCCGGCAAAAGCAACCTGACGTTGGCCTTTGAGCAGCTCCAACAGCAGGGGGTGTTGGCGCTAGAAGACTTCAGCTGCTGCAATAATTGTGGGCATGACGAAGCCACCGAGCTCATGAACGAGGACTCTAACCGGTGGCAGGCCTACGTGTTCTTCCACGAACAAGACACCGAACGGTTGATCGAAACCGGGGAAACCTGCCTGCGGTTCTACTGTAATCATCGACACATTTGCTCGGCTGAGGAGTGGCAGACACTCGACCGGGCGCAGAAAGAAGCCTTGTTGGATAAGCGGCTGCAAGAATTATTTGTCATGGTCCTCGTCCCCACGTTTGCGGAATATGGCATGACCGTGGAGTGGAATGGTGATGTGCAAAGCTGCATGATGCTCAAGAACGCGTTTTTCTTCCGGGATCTTTAAGGGGCGTTCCCGACCGTAAGGTAACCGTCGACAAGCAAAATCGGTGCAACCATGATGGCTGCACCGATAAATTTTTTTATTCCACTACGGAATTCTTGCCAACAACAACCACGCCGCCGGCGCTTACGGCGAACCGATCAGCGTCACGTTCCTTGTCGACACCAATGAGGGCCCCGTCGCGGACCACCACATTCTTGTCCAGGATGGCGTGGCGCACAATGGCTCCCTTGCCGATGCGCACGCCAGGCATGAGCACGGCCCCTTCAACCGTGGCGCCTTCCTCCACCATGACGTCTGTCGACACCACGGAATTACGCACCGTGGCTGCGGAAATGATGGAGCCTTGGGCGACCATGGAGGACTGGGCGATACCACCCTGCACGAACTTAGCCGGCGGAAGCTCACCCAGGTCGGTAGAGCGGATGGGCCACTGCTGGTTGTACAGGTTGAAGATGGGGTGCACGGAAATCAGGTCCATGTGTGCCTCGTAGAAGGCGTCAATGGTACCGACGTCCCGCCAGTAGCCCTTATCGCGCTCGGTGGAGCCGGGCACATCGTTATTGGAGAAGTCATAGACGTGGGCTTGACCCTTGGCCACGAAATACGGGATGATGTCGCCGCCCATATCGTGGGTGGAATCCGGGGTCTTCTCGTCTTCCTTCAGGGCCTCGATGAGATCCTTGGTGGTAAACACATAGTTCCCCATGGAGGCATAGGTCACATCGGGATCATCCGGGGTACCGGGCGGATCGGCGGGCTTCTCCAGGAACTCGGTGATGTTGCCGTCAGCATCGGATTGGATGCACCCGAACGCACTGGCTTCGGACCGAGGAATGCGGATACCTGCCACGGACACGGCCTTGCCGGAGGCAATATGCTCGGCAACCATTTGCTCTGGGTCCATTCGATACACGTGATCGGCACCGAACACAATCACATAGTCGGGCTTCTCATCATAGATCAGGTTGAGGGATTGCAGGAGCGCATCGGCAGAACCCAAATACCAGTGCTTGCCCAAACGCTGCTGGGCCGGCACCGAAGCAATATATTGCGAGGTGGGGCCGGAGAACTGCCAGGCCTGAGAAATATGCCGGTCGAGGGAGTGAGATTTATACTGCGTGAGCACACAAATCTTGAGGTAGCCGGCATTGACCAGGTTGGATAGCACAAAGTCAATGAGCCGGTACACGCCGCCGAAGGGCACTGCTGGTTTTGCTCGGTCTTCGGTGAGTGGGAATAACCGTTTGCCCTCACCGCCGGCAAGTACGATCGCTAAGACATTATTTTGACTCTTCACATCCCCTAATTTATCCAAAAATGTGAGACATTGGCCTAACAAAAGAATAAATGCGACGAATACCACGCACATTTATTAACTTAACCGGCTACATTTTAAGTTATGCGAGTTGCAATGATGACAAAAGAGTATCCGCCCGAGATTTATGGCGGAGCCGGCGTGCATGTGACTGAACTCACACGATATATGCGGGATATTGTGCCGGTCGACGTCCACTGCATGGGCGCCCCCCGCGACGAAAAAGATGTCTATGTTCATGGCGTTGACGAAGCGCTCAAAGACGCCAACCCGGCCATCAAGACCCTCTCCACCGGGTTACGCATGGCCGATGCGGCAAAAGACGCCAATGTGGTGCACACCCACACCTGGTATGCCGGCTTGGGCGGGCACCTGGCTGGTCTGCTGCATGGCATCCCCCACGTGGCTACCGCGCACTCTCTGGAGCCGGACCGCCCATGGAAGCGGGAACAGCTGGGCGGCGGCTATGACGTGTCCTCCTGGTCCGAAAAGAACGCCATGGAATACGCCGATGCGGTGATTGCCGTGTCCGCGCAAATGAAAAAAGCCGTGCTGGATGCCTACCCCCGAATTGAGCCAGACAAGGTGCATGTGGTGCTCAATGGCATTGACACCGAGCTGTGGCAGCCCCGCCCAACCTTTGACGAGGCAGAACACTCGGTACTGAAGGAATTGGGCATAGATCCCAACCGTCCGATCGTGGCGTTCGTGGGCCGTATCACCCGCCAAAAGGGGGTAGAGCATTTAGTGAAGGCTGCCCGATATTTTGAGAAAGACGTGCAGCTGGTCCTGTGCGCTGGCGCCCCGGACACGCCGGAAATCGCGGCCCGCACCACCAAGCTGGTGGAGGAATTGCAGGCCGAGCGCGATGGCATCGTTTGGGTGCAGGAGATGCTGCCCAAGGATAAGATTCAGGAAATCCTCACGGCCGCCGACGCATTCGTATGCCCCTCCATCTATGAGCCGCTAGGCATTGTGAACCTTGAGGCCATGGCGTGCGGCACCGCAGTGGTCGCCTCTGATGTGGGCGGCATTCCCGAGGTGGTTGTGGACGGCACCACCGGCGTGTTGGTGCACTATGACGAATCCGACCCGGAAGCATTCGAACATGATATCGCCGAGCAGGTCAATAAGGTGGTTCATGACCAGGAGCTGGCGAAGAAGTTCGGCGTGGCCGGCCGGGAGCGTGCCGTGACCGAATTCTCGTGGGCAAATATTGCGCAGCAAACCGTGGACATCTACAAATCGCTGATGTAGTTTCTCCACCTTAAATCGTTCAAGCGCCAACCGGATGCCATGCTGGTTGGCGTTTTTGCGGTGCATGATTTTGGTTTTCCCACTACTCTCGGGAATAACCGTGATCTACATCATTTCAGCAATTTCCGTGTGAGGAGACTTCATTCCCCATGACGCACCGCCCTGAACTTCATGTCACCCCCGGGACCGGGGTTCTTCGCGCCCCTGCTGCTGCGCTTTTCGACGGCACCATCTGGCACGTATTCCACCAGTTCCAACCCCGCACCACCGAGGGTTCCCGGTGGGCGCACCAGTATTCCGACGGCTCTCCATTCTCCTTCGAAGAATGCGATGATGTGCTGGCCCCCGAGGGGGATGAACTTGAAATCCGGGCCGGCTCGGTCACCGCCACCGATAACGAGGTCAACCTGTATTTCACCTCGGTGACGGAAACCGGGCGCAGCATTCATTTGGCCGAGGTGCCGGATATTGCCGCCACTGTCGAGGACGTGAACGATGACCCCACCGCCTTGGACCCGCATGTGCGGCGGGTGGGGGAAATTTTGGGCGATATCAATGGTGGCCGCTGGTTCCGCTCCCCCTGCGTGGTCCCGGATTGGCGG
>CAJZGD010000161.1 GCA_915275065.1 uncultured Corynebacterium sp.
CCGCCGATGATTCGGCGGTGATGGCGCTTCCCGCCCCATCGCAGGTTCCCACAAATGAGGTCGCCCAAAAGTAGGCGGTTGGGGTGCTAGTTCCCTGCTGTGACGGGAGGGAAAAGTTATCCACAGGTTAATGAACACAAGTTTTTCATTAACCGCCGGGTTATCCACAACACCGCATTACCCCTGGTGGCGGTGTTGATCCGCGCCATAGTGTGGAACCTATGAACGCCACCACCGTCAAAGCCCGCCTCCATGACCTCACCCACCCCACCGGTGTCGAAGACACCCTGAGCGTCGATTTTCCCAATAACCGGCCCTTCCGGTTGGCCATCACCCCACCAGCCGCAATCGGAGTGGCCATACTCTGTGCCCTGGTGGGGGTGGGATTTATCGCGTGGTATTTCTGCGCGCCGTCACCCGCCAACCCCACGGCCGGTGCGCGGCTCTCCTCACATGCAACCGTGCCCCTGGTTCCGGTGTCGGCGGCCGCTACCACCGCGAGCGCCCCCATGTCCGTGATCGTCGCGGTTGTCGGCGAGGTCGACCGGCCTGGCCTGCACACCTTCGCCCCCACCGCCCGGGTCGCCGACGCCCTGGCCGCGGCCCAACCCAAACCCCAGGCCCAAACTCTGGGCCTGAACCTTGCTCAAAAGCTTGCCGATGGCCAACAGATTGTCGTCCCCAACATTGACGCCGGGCCTGTTCCACCCCCACCATCAGGCATTTCCGGCGGGGAGCCGTCGCAAAGCGGCACCCAGGCCACCGGCAAAATATCGCTCAATACCGCCACCGCCCAGGAACTCACCACATTGACCGGGGTGGGGGAGAAGACCGCCCAGGCCATCATCGCCTACCGCGATGCCCACGGCGGGTTCACCAGCATTGATGAGCTGCAACAAGTCAAGGGGATCGGGCCGGCAAAATTCGCCACCATCAGCCCCAACGTCACCCTGTAACCATGACCGAGCTTCGCCTCATTCCGCCTGCGGCACTCCTCTGGGTGGTTACTCTCATCATCATTGGCACCCGCACCCCCTGGTGGGCGTTAGCACTGGTGTTCGCCGTGGGTGTGGGGGTGGCGTTTTGGGATGTGGGCCTCGCCCTCACTACCACTGTCATCGGGGTTCTCGGGGTGGTGGTCACCAGCATCCGGGCCATGATTGTCGACACCACCACCATCTACCCCATGGTTACCGCCACAGCCGCGTCCTACGCCCACCGCACAAACACCGGGTGGATCCAGCAGTTTCGGATCGACGACTACCCCGTCACCCTGCCGGTCATTACCCTCCAGCGCCCCGACATTCCCATCGGCACGCTCGTCGAACTTCACGGTAAGCCCATCGACACCACCAGTTTTAGTCTCGGGAACACCCTGTTTCTCGCCACCACCGCCCACCCCATCGGCCATCCCGACCTCCTCCACCAATGGGGAACATGGGTTCGAGAAACCTTTGCCCACGCCGTGGCAGCCCACACCACCGGCGATGCCGCCGCCCTCATCCCCGCAATGGTGCTTGGTGACACCACCGGCCAAACCCCCGAATTTACGCAGCGGTTCGTCGCCACCGGGCTCACCCACCTCAGCGCGGTCTCCGGGTCCAACGTGGCATTGGTCACCACCGCGGCCGTGCTCCTCGTCGCCCACCGCAGCCCCCGCACTCGCGCGATGGTCGCCGCGCTTGCCCTGCTCGGCTACGTCGTCATTGTTGGGCCTGACGCCTCGGTGCTCCGGGCGGCAGCCACCGGCATCGTTGGGCTTATCGTCATGCTCAGCGCCACCACCAAGGCGCCCAGCCACACCCTCGCCCTCGTGGTCATCGGCCTCATCCTCTACGACTCCAGCCTGGCCACCCACTACGGCTTCGCCCTTTCCGTCGCCGCGACCGGCGGCATCATCGCGGCGGTCCCGTCCCTCCATACCCTGATCGGTCGCACCGGGCTTCCCGACATTATCGTGCGCGCCCTGGCCGTGGCGCTCGCCGCCCACCTGGTCACCATGCCCATCGTGGCGCTCATGAGCAATCGCATTTCGGTCATCGCCGTCGCCGCCAATCTGCTTGCCGCACCCGCCGTGGCTCCCATCACCATATTGGGGCTCGTCGCTGCTATCCTCAGCCTGCTTCCCGGCGGATTGGAAACCATTCCCCTTGCCATCATTGGGCCGCTCGCCCACTGGATCGGCCTCGTCGCTACCGGTGGCGCCGCGCTTCCCGGGGCCACCATCGCCCTCCCCGCTGCCTTGGCCCCGGCCTGGGCGGCGTTGGCCGCCGCCTGGACCATATGGCTCATCTATCGACAACACTTTCGAATACTCGTGGGGGTGGTGCTTATTCTGCTGTTCGCCCCGGGCATCCCCATGCTCACCGGGGCCCGCCGCATTGACCCCCATACCCTCATCACCTATACCGTCCCCACCAAAGACCACCTCATCACCCTCGATAAAACCGGCGGCATCCCGCCCGATGCCCAACTCATTCTCATTGAGCGGCCGCCACCGTCGGGGCGTCGACAAGCTCACCGGCCCAGACCCACCGTGACCCGCACCGGCATACCCGTTGTGATTATGGGCGTTGACGTGGATCTTTACGAGGACGGCACCCAGCATGCCGCGGACGGCAGCTTCTGACCGTATAAAGTAAAACCATGCCCACCCCCATCACGCCCAGTCCGCAGGTGCACCTCATTGTCGGTGCCGAAGAGTTTCTGGCCGAACGCGCCCGCCTCGACATTGTGGCCCAGCTCAAACAGCAATCCCCGGAGGGGGAAAACCTCATGGTCACCACCCTGCGGGCCGGGGATGTGACCGAGTCGGAGCTCATTGAGCTGTGCAGCCCCTCGCTTTTTGGGGAAGACCGCATCGTGGTGCTCACCAAGCTTGAGGACGCGGGGAAGGAACCCGCCGATCTTATCCTCAAATTTGCGGTGAATCCCGCCCCCGGCGTCGCCATCATTCTTATGCATAACGGTGGTGGCCGCACCAAGGCGTTGGTGCCCAAGCTCAAGAAGATCGCCACCATCCACCAGGCCGAAAAGCTAAGGCCCCAGGAGCGGATGGGGTGGGTGACCAACGAGTTTCGGCGCCATAATGTGCGGCCCACCCCCGACGTGGTTCAGGCGGTGCTCGCCGGTGTGGGCTCGGATTTGCGGGAACTCGCCAGTGCCGTCAGCCAGCTCGTTGCCGACACCGGTGGGGTGGTGACGGCCCAGGCTGTTCACGATTATTATGCGGGCGTTGCCGAGGTGTCCGGTTTTGATATTGCCGATTACGCGTGCAGCGGTCAGGAGCAGCGGGCCCTAGTCAGCATGCGTCGGGCGTTGCAATTAGGGCTGGAACCTGCGGCGTTGGCGGCGGCGCTAGCCATGAAGGTGTCCGGTATTGCCCGGCTTTATAGCCTGCGCGGCAGGGTGGATAAGTCACTTGCCGGCAGCCTGGGCATGCACCCGTTTGTGTTAGAGAAGACCGCCCAGATTGCCCGACGCTGGTCCGGCGACGCCGTTAGCGATGCCGTCATTATTGTCGCCGACCTGGATGCCACCGTGAAAGGCCAGGGGGGTGACCCCCATTTCGCCCTGGAAAACGCCGTGCGGCGCATATCCCAGCTTGCCCGGTAGCGTCCGTCATAATAGAAAGCATGACCGAAAAATCTATCAGCGCTGAAGAGCTGGAACAAAGATACTCCGACGCCAGCGTCAGCAATGCCCTCACCGATGAGGACGCCCAGGAATTGCCGCCCGAACTGCAGGATTTTGTTGACAAGCTGTTCGAACTTGCCCGCACCGGCACGGTTCCGCCCGGTGAGCCTTCCGCCGCCGATCAGCTTGCCGGCTATGTGACCGCCGGCCTCAGCCCGAACCTCACCAATCATGAAGGCAATACGCTGCTCATGCTTGCCGCCTACAACGGTCACGCCGATATCGTGACGGCGCTTGCCCAGCACGGTGCCGATGTTGACCGGCTTAACGACCGGGGCCAGTCGCCGCTCGCCGGTGCGATTTTCAAGCAAGAAACCGCCGTGATCGAGGCATTGTTGGCGGCTGGGGCCAACCCGCTGGCCGGGCATCCGACCGCCATTGACTGCGCTACCATGTTCGGCCAAACCGAGCTTGCAGATAGGTTAAACCTGATGCTTAACTAATGACTTATGCCGTTAGCGCAACTTGGAACCCTAGTATTACTGAATGTGGCGGGTATGGCCACTCCTGGCCCTGACCTGTTGCTTCTTACCCGTATGGCCACGAGATCCCGGAGGCACGCTTTGGCCAGCGTGTCCGGGATTAGCACCGGGTTGGTGTTGTGGGTTTCGCTCACGGTGTTTGGGGCGGCCGCGTTGTTGATCTCCTACCCCGTGTTAGAAAGCGTGATCAAACTTGTGGGTGGGGTGTGGCTGGTGTGGATGGGGCGGGGCATGATTCTTGCCGCCCGCGCCCAGTTTCGGGATCGCATGAATGTTGATATTGATGTGAATACGATCTTTGGCACGCCGTGGAAGAGCTACCAGCAGGGACTTTTTACGAATCTTTCCAATCCTAAAGTGGTGTTGTATTTCGCGGCGATCATTGCCCCGCTCATGCCGGCGCATCCTACCATGGGGGATGCGGTGCTGATTGTGTTGTCCATTGTGGCCAGCACGTTTCTTGGCTTTTCGACGCTCGCGTTTTTCCTTTCTACCAAGGCCATGCGGAAAAAGTTTGTCTCGGCGGGTCCATACATCGACATGGGTTCTGGGATATTTTTCGTCATCGCCGGCACATCACTTGCTATTAATGGAATTGCTACCTTGTTAATGGGCAAATAAAACCTGGTTGCCAGGGGCCTGCCAGGTGCCGTTTTTATCGTTGCCGGTATGTTTACTCCTAATGATGACATCATGGAATCGCGGCGGACCATTTCGCGCCGCCGTGCGCTAGGGGTTGGCGGCACCGTTGGTCTTGCCGGCCTCATCGCCGCCTGCACCCCCGGAACGAAAACCACCAACACCGCAGCCAGCACCAGTGCTTTTGCCACCTCGACGACGTCGGTGGCCGCTGCTGCCGCCAACGAACAGAAGCTACGGGAACTGCTCAATGCGGCCCCCGGCTGCGTGACGACGCCCGAGGAAACCCAGGGTCCCTACTATTTTGATGTGGATTCCATCCGCAGCAATATCACCGAGGACCGCCCCGGTCTGCCGTTGGAGCTCATGATTCGGGTGCAGAACGTGGAGGGCTGCGTGGTGGGGTCGAGCGATAATCCGGTGGCCAATGCCGCGGTGGAAATCTGGCATTGCGATGCCGGTGGTGTGTACTCCGGTTTCGAAGTGTCCTCCCAGGCAGCCAATAATGGCGCCGGTGGTGCTGGTGGTGGGGGTGCGGCACCATCGGGGAACCCGCCGGCCGGTGATCCGCCTCAGGGTAATCCGCCATCTGGCAACCCACCCCAAGGTGGCGGCGAGGGCGGCCCCGGCGGCGGACCGCAGGGTGACGGTGACCAGTCCACTGGTGGTTCCGTGTCCGACGGCAGCTATGCCGCGGGTGATCAAGAGGCCACGACCTCGGACGATGGCACCTATTTGCGGGGTGCCCAAATGACCGACTCTGAGGGGATTGTGCGGTTTACCTCCATTTACCCCGGCTGGTATGTGTCTCGAACCGTGCACATTCACGTCAAGGTGCATATTGACCGCAAGACGGTGCTCACCACCCAACTGTTTTTCGATGACACCTTGAGCGACACCATCAATGCGGATGTGAGCCCCTATAACGAGCACAAAAACCGTGACACCTATAACGACACCGATAAGATTTTCGCCAAGGAAGGACTGGTGAAGGCCGAATACGATGGCACAAAGGTGCTGGCCGCAATCAACATTGGCATAGCGGCATAGTCCCCGTGAGCCACTGGGGGGCTTGAGTCGGCGTCAAGCACCCAGAAAGCAAAAAA